>NZ_FNCE01000012.1:2500-56489 GCF_900100655.1 Limimonas halophila | reverse complement strand
CCGTTCTACGGCGATCTGCGGCCTTGTATTTCCGACGCGCAGATTCACGCACGAGCGAACGGATCATCCAATGATCCGTTCTACGGCGATCTGCGCTGTTATTCCCCGTACTCTTCGATCACGCCTTCGATGATGGAGTCCGCCTCGCCCGCATCGTTGGTCGCGGGCTGCTCCGGGGCCGGCGTCGCTTTCAGGTCGGGAAGGGCCGGCTTTTCCGGCGCGGGCCGTGGGGCCGGCTCGTTCGGCGCAGGCTGCCCCTCTCCCGTCGCGCCGTCGGCGTCCGGCACCGCGCCGATAGCGGGTCGATCCGGCGTGGGCCGGTCGGGCGCCACGGGGCCGATCGCCGGCTCTTGCGGCACCGGGCGTTGCGGCGCGACCTCGCCAATCGCCGGTTCGACCGGCTCGGGCGCGGATGTCGCTGGCGGCTCGGGGTCGGCCGCGCCCGCCTCGGGCAAGATGTCCGCCTCGGGCTCCGGCACGGTCACGGCAGGTTCCTGGGGCTCGGGCGCGGCGGCCTCAAGCGCCACGGACGGCGCATCCAGTGCGCCGGACAGGCGCGCCGTCAGCACCGGCTCGCCCCCTGCCCCGGCGTGCGTGACCTCGACCGTCGCGTCGGCCGCCCACGCCGGAAGGTCGGCGGTCCCTGTTAGGCTGGCGCGCGCGCCCGGGCCTGAAAGCGTCGTGTCGTTCGTGGCCAGCACGCCGCCGTCGAGCTCGACCGTCCCCGACAGCGCCGCCTCGCGCCCCGCAAAGGCATCGAGCAGGGCCGCCGGCCCGCCGGCGCGGTTACGGATCGCGGCGGCCGCACCCGGCGCCAGCGTGAGCTGCCCCGTGAGGCTCCCGCGCCCGGTCAAGCCCCGCACCAGCGCATCGGGCGCGCGGCCCTGGGTGCGCAGATTGGCGCGCAGCTCCACCGGCCCCGTCACCGGCTTGCCCGCGCCCAGGCCGCTCAGCACCGGGCCGATGCGAACGTCCCTGGCATGGCCCTGCGCCGTGAGCGACGGCGTCGTGCCGCCGCGCAGCTCGCCCGACAGCGTCAGCCGCCCGCCCGCGAGCCCGCCGGCGAAGCGGGACAGCGCCAAGCGCCCGTCGTCGACGCGTCCGCTCAGGCGTGCGTCCGTAACCGTGATCCCGCGGCCGAGCGGCACGCTGGTCGCCGTGACGTCCACGTCGGCCCCGTAGCCCGTCAGCCAGCGCGTGGTCAGCTCGCCGCCCCCGGCGGTCCAGGCACCCGCGACCAGTTTCCCGAGCGGCAGGCGCGGCGTGCGCAGGTCGGCGTCGAAAGCCGGCTGCTGCCCCTGCCAATCGGCCGAGAGGGTGCCCGACACGTCCATGGGGCCGAGCGTCCCGGCCAGCTTGTGCAGCGTCACCTCGCCCGGCGTGGCCGTGGCCTCGCCGGAGAGGTCCACGCGCGACAGCACGGGCGGCAGGCCAGGCGCGCCCGGCATGCGGCGCGCGAGCGCCGTCAGGTCGTCGTGGACCAGCTTGAGCGTGCCCTGAAAGCTGGGCGGCGTGGCGGCGGGCTGCAGCAAGCCACGCGCGGAAGCCAGTCCATTCAGGGCGTCCAACGTCAGGTCCACGGTGAGCCGCCGCGGCGGCCCTGTGATCGTGCCGCCCAGCGTCATGGCGCCGGCTCCCGGCGGGATCACGGCGTCCAGCCCGGCGAACGCGGCAAACCGCGCCGGGTCGTCGATCGACAGGTTGAGGTTGAGGTCGGCCTCGGGCTGGGTGCCGGCGAGCTTGTCGACCGTTCCGTCCAGATTGAGCGCGCCGCCCGCGAGGCGGCCGATCCGGCCCGTCTCGATGGTCAGCGTGCCGCGGTTGAGCGCGCCCTTGAGGCGCACCTCGCCGAATTTCCGGCCGCGGTAGACGAGACTGTCGGCGCGCAGGTCCAGGTTGGCGTCGAAGCGCCCGAACACCGCCATGACCTCGTCCAGCGGGCGCGCAGTGAGCGGCCCCAGGTAGCCGCCCAGGCGCAGCGTGGGCACGCGCAGCCCGATCCCGAAGCCCGGCCGGTCGCGCAGCGCAATGGCGATACCGCCCTCCAGCTCGGTGGTGTCGATGGCCCCGGCCATCTCGGTGAGCGTGACGCGCCCCGGAGCGGCCCGAATGTCGGCCGCGAGGTCGAGCCGGCGCAGGCGGTCCGCCGCCACCGCTTCCGGTTCCAGGTCCAGCCACCGCAGCGTCCGCCGCAGGCTGCTGGCCGCCACCTCGGCGTGACCGTCGAAGACCGGCGTGCCCTCGTTCAGCGCCACCCGGCCGCGCGCGCTGGCCTCGCCGCTGCCGGGCAGGAGCGCCGATGCCTCGGCGACGCGCACGCCGGCACCCGTCAATGCCACGTCCAGCTCGGTCTGGCGCATGAGCTGGCCGCGATAGGTCAGGCCGGCGACATCCAGGGTTACGCGGCCCTCAACGGCCGACAGCCCGGCGAGCCAGCGCCAGGCGCCGCGCGTCCACGGGATCGGAAGCGTGTCGTCGCCGTTGCCGCGGAAGCGGTCGAGGCTGAGGCGCTGCGCGCTGAGGGATGCGTCGAGGCCGAAGGGGTCGCCGAAGCGCAGCGTGGCGTCGCCCGACAGCTCCGCCTCGCCGAGCGCGAGCGTGAGCGAGTCCGCCCGCACGCGCTCGCCGTCGACATCGAGCTCGGCTTCGGCCACAAAGTCACGGGCGAGCGCCGGGTCCGCCCCGAGCCCGAAGCGATCCAGCATCCCGGCCAGCGTCGCACCGCGCGCCGAGACGGAAACTGTGGCGCTCGTCACCCGCCCGGCGCCCCGCCGCAGGCCGCCCGTCACCGTGGCGCGCGCGTCGCCCTCGGCGAGCCCGAGCTTGAGGCGGTAGGGCACGGTTCCGTCCGCCGCGAGCCGGCCCAGGCGGCCCTCCAAGGTCACGGGCGCGCCGCGCGCGGTGAAGCGCCCGTCGCCGCGGAACGGTCCCCGCAGCGTGCGGGCGGCGAAGCGGGCGTTGACGTTCTTCAGCACGCGGCGGTCACCGGATGCCAGGTCGCGGTGGACGACGCGCCCGTCCACCACATCCAGCGCCGCCACGCTCAGGTCGGACGGAAGGTCGCCGCGCCCCAGCCTGCGCCAGTTCGGCCCTTCGGGGCCGCCGGTTTCCAGCGTGACGCGGGGCTCGACAAGCTCCACCGCGTTGAGGCGGATGCTCCCCTGTAACAGCGGCGCCCACGCGAGTTCCAGGCGCAGCGCGCCCGCGCGCAGGATATGCTCCGCGCGCCCGCCCGGGGCGTTGGCGATGCGCAGGCCGTTCAGGGTGAGCGTGGGACTGGGCAGGACATTGACGTCGACACGGCCCGCAATGGCGACGTCGCGCCCCGTCGCGTCCGCCAGGCGCGCCGCGACGGTTTCCTTGTACGCCGTCCAGTCGATGAAGCGCGGGCCCAGCAGCACCGCCGCCACGAGCAGCACCGCGAGGCCGGCGAGGCCGTAGAGCAGTGTTTTCACGGGCGGTCCTTCGTCGCGGCCGCCGGGAGCAGCCGATCGTCGCGGTGGGCGTCCAACGCCGGGACGTTAATGCACCGTGCGGCAAGCGGCAAATCCGCCGTGCGGCCGTTCCCTCGGCGTGCCCCGCGCGACCGCCCCGTCAGCCCGCCCGGACTTCGTCCAGGAACGTCGTGACCTTCTGCTGCAGCGTGGAGGCCTGCTCGTCGATCGTCCGCGCGCTGTCGCGCACCTCGTCCGCCGCCGTGCCGGTGCGGTCGGCGGCCTCCGTGACCTCGGCGATGGTCTGGGAGACGTTCTGCGTGCCCTGTGAAATCTCCTGAATGTTGCGCGCGATCTCCTGCGTGGAGCTGTTCTGCTGCTCCATCGCGGAGGCGATTGAGCCCGTGGCCTCGTCCATCTCCTTGATGCTGGCGGTGACGGTCTGGATGGCGTTCACCGCCTCCCCCGTCTCCGTCTGCACGCGCGTGATGCGCTGGGAGATGTCCTCGGTCGCCTTGTGGGTCTGATTGGCGAGCGACTTGACCTCGTCGGCCACGACGGCGAAGCCCTTGCCCGCCTCGCCGGCCCGCGCCGCCTCGATCGTGGCGTTGAGGGCGAGGAGGTTGGTCTTCTCGGCGATGTCCTGAATCTGCTGGATGACGTCGCCGATCTCGTCGGCGGCCTCGCGCAGGGTGTTGACGCGCTCGCGCGCCTTTTCCGCCTCGCCGCGGGCGCTCTGGGCGGTGTTGGCGCCCTCGGTCACGCGCCCGGAGACCTCATCGATGGAGTGCGTGAGCTCCTGCGCCGAGGACGCGACGGTCTGGACGTTGGCCGCCGCCTGCTCGGCCGAGGCGCTGACCGTGCGCGCCTTGGTCTGCACGTCCTGGGCGACGGTCGCCATGTTCTGCGAGGTGGAGTCGAGCTGGCGGCCGGAGCTGGCCACCTGCTCCACGATGGCGCCCACCTCGCGCTCGAAGCGGTCGGCCATGTCGCGCAGCGCCTGCTTGCGCTCCTCGGCCGCACGCTTTTCCGCCTCTTCCTGCTCGCGCTTGAGGCGCTCGGCCTCTTCGGCGTTGCTTCGGAATACCGCCAGCGCCTGCGCCATCTCGCCGATCTCGTCGTTGCCGGCACTGGGAATACGGGAGCCGTAGTTGCCCTCGGCAAACTCGCACATGACGGCGATCATGCGCTTGAGCGGGCGCGAGATTCCGAAGACCGCATAGGCGATCACGAGCGCCGCCACGACGAGCACCACGGCACCGCCGACCCCGGCCTGAACCCACGCCTGTTGGTGCGCGTTGGCGCGAGCGGCCGCGTGCGCGGCTTGCAGCTGCTGCTTGCCGTACTGCCGCAGCTGCGTGCTCAGCCCATCGACGACCGTGGCGGACCGCTCGACGGCCTCGCGAAGCGCCCGGATACGCGCGCGCTCCTCATAGGCGAAGTTGTTCACGGCGGCCGTGTGGTTGTTCGCCTTCAGCGCGTCGATCGTGCGCTCGTTGGCCTCGGCGAAGAGCGTGAAGAGGCGTTCCAACTTCGTGCGCGCGCGCTGCAGCACCCCCAGCCGCCGGTCCGCCAAGCGGCGCTTGTCGGCCGCCACGCCCGCGTCGGTGAGCAACCCCGCGTTCTCGACCACGCCCGAGAGCGCCTTGACCTGATCCTGAAACGCGGCCAGGGCCTCCCGCGCCGAGTCGGTTTCGCGGCGGGTGGCCTCGACCAGCCCGGGGTCGCGCTTCAGCAGGCTGCGCTGGTGCACCGCGTTCACGCCGTCCACCTTGGCGCGCAGCTGGGCCATGCTGTCGTTCGTGTTCGCGACCACGGCGTTGACCGTGGCCGTGTGCGCGCGCCGGTCGTTGGCGTCGTCCAAAACCCGCGTCAGCAGGCCGTTGGCCGAAACCATGGTGTAGGCGTTCAGGCCGGCCAGCAGCACGATGGGCACGACCGCCAGGGCGATCACCTTGGCCGACAACCCGAACCGGCGCCCGGCGTGCGTGTGTCCGGCGCGTGCGCCTGCTGCGCTCATGCGGCCCTCCCTCGCTCCTGTCGTTCCGTGCTTGCCGGGGCGGTTGGCTCAGCCAGCGGTCAGCTTGGCCTCGATGCGGTTGAGCATCTCGCCGCACACGCGGACGACGTCGTAGACGTCCGAGGGGGTGCGCCCGACCGGCCTGTCGGGCACGGCCGCCGGGCTGTCGATGCCGAGTTCCGCCTTGATGGCGGTGGTGTCGGCCAGCAGCAGCCGCACCAGGGCTAGCACATCGGCGGGAGTCGGCGTCTCCGGCGGCTCCGGCGAGGGGGTCACGCCGCCCGGAATCGAAAGGTCCGGGGCGCTGGCCACGACCGCACGCATGTGCTCGGCCAGCCCGGCCACACGCTTGTAGACCTGGGCGGGAGTCTTTCCGCTGGACGGCTCCTCGACCGGCTGGCGTCCGGGCACGCCGAAGTGCTCGGCGAGCTTGTCCAGCTCGTTCGCCAGCATCTGGGCGCGGCGGTAGACATCGTTGGGGACGATGGCCGGAACGCCCAACCCGCGCAGCGCCGCCTGCACCTTGCGGACCTCGACGTAGACGTCGCTGGGCACGATGCCGTCCCGCAGGGCAGGCCGCTCCACCTCGGCCTCAATGCCGTAGACCTTGCGCAGCGTGCGCAGCTGCTTGAGCGTGCGCTCGGCCATCTCACCCACGTCGGCCGGGCGCACGTGCCGCACCGGCACGGGATCAAGCGACCGCCGCTCCAGGCCGTTGAGGTAGCGCAGGCGTTGGGTGGATTCGTAAACGCGCCGCACCTCCATCAACACGTGGCGGGGCTTGCGCCCCGACACCTCGGGCACCTCGGGAAGCTCGAAGTCCCGCAGATCCGCCCGGTACAGCAGCTCCAGCTCGGCCAGCATCGTCTCGGCGAGCCGGTGGACGTGCTTGGGCTTGGTCGTCTGGGCGTGGACCGGCCCTGCGACGCCGGCCGCGAGCACGGCGGCGAGCACCAGGGCCAGCCCCCGTCCGGCGGCCCGGCGACGATTGGTTCGGACGGCGGCACAACACGGCATGAGACGATCCCAGAGATTGTTTTAACAACAAATATCCGGTGTTGCTGCGTACAATTTATCGAACGCCTTCCTGGCCCTCAATACACGCGCGGATCATATGAAATCAACTGATAGTGAGAAGCAAGCCAAAGTTTATGCGTTTTTTGCGTGCATACGCGGGGTTGGCCCTGCGGCCATTCGCCGGCAACCGGCCAGGGCGCGGCCACACCTAGCGCGAATCGGCCACCGCTGCAACCAGCACGGGGCGTTCGTGCGCAGCGCCGCAACCGGAAGAATGGCCCGGCGCGCCGCCGCGTGCCGCGCCGCGATCAGCCGGCCACCATCACCCCGTGGCGGAACCGTAGCCGCCGCCGCCCGGCGTTTGAACCACGAGCACGTCGCCGCGGTTCATCGTGGTGCGGTCGGTCGCCCCCAGCTCCTCGCGCGTGCCGTCGGCGCGCTCAACCCAGGCCGCGCCGCAGGCGCCGGGCTCGCCCCCGTTCAGCCCGAAGGGCGGAACCGTGCGATGGTTCGACAGGATCGCCGCCGTCATGGCCTCGTCGAAGCGCAGGCGCCGCTCCACGCCGTCGCCGCCCGTATGATGCCCCCGCCCGCCGGAGCCGCGGCGGATGTGGAAGTCCTCGACGCGCACGGGGTAACGCCACTCCAGCACCTCGGGGTCGGTCAGGCGGGAGTTGGTCATGTTGGTGTGCACGGCGCTGGTGCCGTCGTGGTCGGGGCCGGCGCCGGAGCCGCCGCAGATCGTCTCGTAGTACTGGTGGGTGGCGTTGCCGAAGGTGAGGTTGTTCATCGTCCCCTGCGAGCCCGCCATCACCCCGAGCGCGCCGTAGAGCGCGTCGGTCACGACCTGGCTGGTCTCCACGTTCCCGGCCACGACGGCGTGCGGGTACGTGGGGTTGAGCATCGATCCCTCGGGCAGCGCCAGCTCCAGCGGCTTCATGCAGCCCTCGTTCATGGGGATCTCGTCGTCCACCAGCGTGCGGAAGACGTAGAGCACGGCCGCCCGCGACACCGCCGCCGGGGCGTTGAAGTTGTCGTCGCGCTGCGGGCTGGAGCGCGAGAAGTCCAGGTGCGCGGTGCGCGCCGTCTTGTCGATCGTGATGTCGACGGCGACCTGGCTCCCGTTGTCCATGGGATAGGTGAAGCTGCCGTCCGACAGCACGTCGAGCACGCGGCGCACCTGCTCCTCGGCGTTGTCCTGAACGTGGCGCATGTAGGCGTGCACCACATCCAGCGAGAAGTGGCCGATCATGCGGTTGATCTCGCGCACGCCCTTCTCATTGGCGGCGATCTGGGCCTGCAGGTCGGCGACGTTCTGCGTGGGATTGCGCGCCGGGTAGCGCCCGCTCGCCAGCAGCTCACGCAGCGCGTCCTCGCGGAAGGTGCCTTGCTCGACCAGCCTGAAGGTGTCGATGAGCACGCCCTCTTCGTCGACGTGCGTGGAATCCGGCGGCATGGAGCCCGGCGTGATCCCGCCCACGTCGGCGTGGTGGCCGCGGCTGGCGACGTAGAAGACGACGCGCTCGCCCGTCTCGTCGAACACTGGCGTCACCACGGTGATGTCCGGCAGGTGCGTGCCGCCGTTGTAGGGCGCGTTGAGCATGTAGACGTCGCCGGGCGCCAGCGTGTCCCGCGTCTCGCGGATGATGGTGCGCACCGACTCGCCCATCGAGCCCAGGTGCACGGGCATGTGCGGCGCGTTGGCGACGAGCTTGCCGTCGGGGTCGAAGACGGCGCAGGAGAAGTCCAGGCGCTCCTTGATGTTCACGGAATAGGCCGTGTTCTCCAGCGTCGCGCCCATCTGCTCCGCAACGGACATGAAGAGGTTGTTGAAGACCTCCAGCATGACCGGATCGGCTTCGGTGCCGACGGCGTGGGCGCGGTCCTTCGCCTGCGTGCGCGTGAGCACGAGGTGGTTGCGGTTGGTCAGCTCGGCGCGCCAGCCCGGCTCCACCACGGTGGTGGAGGTGGGTTCGATGACGATGGCCGGCCCGTCCAGGGCGTCGCCGGGCAGCAGGTCGGCGCGCTCGTACACCGGCGTCTCGCGCCACTGCCCCTCGGCGTACATGGAAACGCGGGCGCGTTCGCCGAGCGGCTCCACGCGCGCGTCCGCCTCGACCCAGGGGTCTTCCGCCTGCTCGGTTTCGCCCACGGCCTCGACGGAGGCGGCCTCCACCACCATGGGCTTGCTGGGCATGACGAAGCCGAAGCGCTGGCGGTGCTCGGCCTCGAAGGCTTCGACCACGGCCTCGCGCGAGCCCTCGGGAACGATCAGCGCGGCGTCCGTGCCCGCGTAGCGCACGTGCAGGCGGCGCAGCACCCGATCCGTGGCGACGCCCTGCGCCGCGATCTCGCTCGCCGCCGCCTCGGCCAAGCTGTCGAGCACACCCGCCGCTTCGGTCAGGGTGTGGGCGTCCAGCCGCCGGTCGATGGCCTGTTCCCGCATGGCGCGCACGTCCGCCAGCCCCATGCCGTAGGCGGAGAGCACGCCGGCGAAGGGGTGCAGGAAGATGCGCGTGATGCCGAGCGTGTCGGCGATGTCGCAGGCGTGCTGGCCGCCCGCGCCGCCGAAGCTGGTGAGGGTGTAGCCCGTGACGTCGTGCCCGCGCTGGATGGAGATCTGCTTGATGGCGTTGGCCATGTTGGCGACGGCGATGCGGCGGAAGCCCTCGGCCACCTCGGCCGGCCCGCGCGTGTCGCCCGTGGCGCGCGCAATCTCGTCGGCCAGCTCGGCGAACTTGCGGTGAACGGCGTCGGCGTCCAGCGGCTGGTCGGCGTCGGGCCCGAAGACGTGCGGGAAGAAGTCGGGCTGGACGCGGCCGAGCATGACGTTGGCGTCGGTCACGGTCAGCGGCCCGCCGCGCCGGTAGCTCGCGGGGCCGGGGTTGGCGCCGGCGCTGTCGGGGCCGACGCGGTAGCGCCCGCCGTCGAAGTGGAGGATGGAGCCGCCGCCCGCCGCGACGGTGTGGATCTGCAGCATGGGCGCGCGCATGCGCACCCCGGCGATGCGGGTTTCGAAGGCGCGCTCCAGCTCGCCGGCGTGGTGCGCGACGTCGGTGGAGGTGCCGCCCATGTCGAAGGAGATGATCTTCTCGAAGCCCGCCATCTGCGCAGTGCGCGCGGCGCCGACGATGCCGCCCGCCGGGCCGGAGAGGATGGCGTCCTTGCCGCGAAAGACGCGCGCGTCCGCCAGCCCGCCGTTGGACTGCATGAACATCAGCCGCACGTCGCCCAGCTCCCCGGCGACCTGATCCACGTAGCGCCGCAGGATGGGCGAGAGGTAAGCGTCCACGACCGTGGTGTCGCCGCGCGAGACCAGCTTCATCAGCGGGCTGGCGTCGTGGCTGGTGGAGACCTGCGGGAAGCCGACAGCGCGCGCGATCTCGGCCACTTGGCGCTCGTGCTCGGCGTGGCGGTAGCCGTGCAGGAAGGCCACGGCGACGGCGCGGATGCCCTGGGCGTAGAGGTCTTCGAGCTCGGCGCGCACGGCCTCGGGGTCGGGTTCCGCCACCACGGTGCCGTCGGCCGTGATGCGCTCGTCCACCTCGACGGTCGCCTCGTGCAGCAGCTCGGGCAGGACGATGTGGCGGGCGAACAGCTCGGGCCGGTTCTGGTAGGCGATGCGCAGGGCGTCGCGGAAGCCGCGCGTGGTGACGAGGGCCGTGCGCTCGCCCGTGCGCTCCAGCAGGGCGTTGGTGGCGACCGTGGTGCCCATCTTCACGGCGTCGATGCGCTCGGCCGGGATGGGCTCGGCCTGGGAGATGCCCAGCAGGTCGCGGATGCCCTGGATGGCGGCGTCGGCGTACTGCTCCGGGTTGTCGGAGAGCAGCTTGTGGGTGACGAGCGCGCCGTCGGGGCGGCGGCCGACGACATCGGTGAAGGTGCCGCCGCGGTCCACCCAGATCTGCCAGCGCCCGGTGCCGCCCGCGCGCTCACTCTCGAAGCCCGGCAGCGTCCCCGCGCGCTCGCTGCGCGCCCGCCGATCGCCGTTCCCGCTCACGTCTCAGCCTCCGCCCGGTCGTCGCTGGCCGCAGCCTAGCCGGGTGGCGGCGCGGGTGTCACCGGGAATGCTGTGCGGTCCGGTTGGCGGCGGTGGCGACGTTCTGCGCGATGCCGAACCGCACGCGACCCTGATCCGCGATGGCCCCGGTCTGTTCGGCCAGGGCGGCAAGAAGTCGGCTGTCCAACGGCTGTTCGCTCGCCTGCGCGAGTTCCGCCAGCCCGGCCAGCACGCGCCCGAGCCCTTCCAGCCCGATCACGGCCGGTTCCAGATCGTGAATGGCTTGATAGACCTCGTCCATGTTGGTCATTTTCACGTGCCCAAGCGAATATGGATGGCGTTCGATGTCGGCCGATGCGAGTCACGCGCGAAACGAACCGCCTCACGAGCCCTGAATCATCGATTTTCGCTGATCTTGCATGGATCGCCCGGACCGGTCAATAGGAATTCGATGACCTCATCGGATAAAACCATAACCCCCGGTCAGTGCAGGGCCGCGCGTGGCTTCCTCGACTGGAGCCGGGACCAGCTCGCGAAAGCCGCCAACGTGGGCGTGGCGACCATCGCGGACTTCGAGCGCGGCAAACGCCAGCCCTACGAACGCACGCTCCGCGACATCCGCGCCGCGTTCGAGGCGGAGGGGATTGAATTCTTACAAGACCCCAGCCCTGGTCTACAAATCTCACGATTAAAAATACGAGAATAAATAACAGTTAATACAACGGGAAAACGGCGATATGAGACGTAATGAATTATGCATCTGCGGAAGCGGACTTCGCTGGAAAAACTGTTGCGGATCGCTTTCTAAGAACTTCCACAATTTCAAAAAATCAGGGAAATCTTTTATCGTAACCAACGACACCCTGATAAACTCTATATCTCGCGACGCACGAGTTGTGGAAGAATCGTTTGACGAGATTGCGCGTGATCAGTTATGGAAAATTAGTGCGTTTTACAGCAATGTAATAGAAATTTTATATGTTCAAAAACAACTTTTAAATAAATCAGATGATAAATTAAAACATTCATGCATAAATCTTATCGATCAAGCAATGGTCAGTTTCACAGCCAGTGTAGATTTGGCGAGAAGAGGATTCAGAAAGCAGCACGCTATAATGACACGAAACATGGATGAGCTTCTGATGACTGTTGTATACATCTTGTCAGAAGAAGAAGGACTAGAAAGATTTTATAAAGGAAACATAAAGCACAACGAGATGATGAGAGCATTTAAAAAGATTTTTCCAGATTTTGGTCATATGTATGGACTTTTAAGTGACAGATTCGTTCATGTAAACCAAAGTCATGCCGAAACGGAGCGTCCAACTAGTTATAGGCAAGATGAAGAATCTCTAGCTTTTATCATCCAAAATTTACGGCTTCATGTTTGGCTCTTAGACGCTGTGACCGAACTTGCGTTTATTGATGAAATCCAAGAAAGAAAATATTTCACTTCAAAATTCGGTGGATTAATCGAATACAACCCCTCGAAAAGCGTGTTGGACTGGCTGAACGAGACGATCGGAGATGAATACAGCACATAGTATGATGTTTATATATATATATTTTTTTAAGGTTCACTTACAAGTAGACTGCTCGAAAACCGGAGGGTCCAATAAAATGATTATCACGTTCGGCTATGCTGTATATTCTTATAATAGCGAATCTCGTTCGCACAGGGTTTGTGAATGGCCATTACGGGCAGCGGCTATGATAACCTAAGGGAAAGCCCCCGTTATCGTCATACCCTGCAAATGCCAACCGCTCCAGTGATTCGCAAAATGCCTTCGAGTGTGATCGGCTGAACTGTTGACCAAGACGAAGTTTGCAGGTTCACCCACCCCTCACCGCGGGATCGTCGGCGCGGAGGCGCTCGCTGGCGGTGCGGGTGTCCACGGTTTCCACGGCCGTGCCGGATGGGGCCGTGCCGGATGGGGCCGTGCCGGCGGGGGCCGTGCCGGCGGGCTTGCTGACGGCGTGGACGTGGCGGGGCGCGGCGGCGTCGATCACGCCCGGCGCCTGGGTGGTGGCGAAGACCTGGGCGTGCTCGCCCTGGGCGGCGAGGAAGCCCGCGACGCGGCGCGCCACGGCGGGCGACAGCCCGCGCTCCGGCGTTTCCACCAGCAGGATGTCCGGGCGCGAGAGGTCGCTGTCCAGCACCACGCGCAGGCCCTGGTGCACACCCTCGCCCGCCGCCGCGACGGGAATGTCGTCGACGTCCAAGCGCGCGGGCACGCGGTCCACGGCCGTGCGCGTGTCCGCGTCCGCCGCGGCGAAGGCGTCCAGCTCCACGCCCAGGACGTCGCGGGCGGTTCGTTGCAGGCGGCGGAAGTGCCCGGCGTCGTCCTTCTGCATCTTGAGCTGGAGGAGCTTGTCGGCGTCCTGCTGGCCGATGCCGGGGCGGTCCGCGCGCAGGTGCGTGACCGTCACGCCGCCCAGGGTGCGCGCGATCTCATTGTAGAACGCCGGGATCACGCTTTCCGGGCCGGCGAAGCTCGTCACCTCGCCCTCGATGTCGCGGAAGGCCAGGTTGCTCTTCTCGCCCTCCAGGTCGTCGATGATGCCCTGGACGGCGTGCACGAAGGTGTCGAAGTCGTCGCTGTCGCGGACGAGCTGCTCCAGGCGCTCGGTCAACTCCGCCGAGCCCGCGCCGAGCAGGCGGCCGATGATGCGGTGGGTGCTCATGCGCACGCGGCCGGCGTATTCCGGCTTCACCGCCTCCTTGATCATGTCCCAGTCGTCGCTGTCGAAGCGCTTGAGGAAGCGCCGCAGCTTGCGCTGCTCGCCGCTGATGCCGGCGATTTCCTGCGTGCGCGCGTAGAGCGCGTCCGCCGTGGCCGCGGGCACGTGCAAGAGCGTGTAGGGCCGGTCCGTTTCCAGCTCGACCCGCGCGACGTAGGTGAAGGGCTCGCCCGTCTCCGTGGTCTTCGTCGTCAGCCCCACGGTCAGGCGCGCGGTGTCGACCTTGGTTTCCACGTACTGCGCCAGGTGCGGCGCCGTGCGGCACAAGCGCGCCAGCACATTCGCGGTGTCGGCGCCCAGATCCAGGGTGCAGGTGATCGTGATGGGCGTGGCCGTGGCGGCGTTGTGGAAGTCCAGCTGCCCGGCGAAGGCGTCCGCGCGGTAGGCGATGTTGGTGCTGGCGAAGAAGCCGAAGAAGCCCTCGATCGCCGCGAAGAGGTTGGACTTGCCGGCGGCGTTGGGCCCGGCGAGGACGTTGACGGCGTCCAGGTCCGCCACGTGGCCCTGGGCGAAGCTGCGGTAGTTCTCGATGGCGATCTGCTGGAGCTTCACGGCAAGCCTCCACCCGCGCGGTGTTGCAACGCACCGCCGTCGCCCCGCGACCACGACGGCACCTCGTGTGCGGTTAGCAGCGCCGTGCGCGCGCAATCAAGCCCCGGCCGCACGCCCGCCGGGACGAACGGCGGGCGTGCGGTGCGGGTCAAGCCGATCACTCGCGCGGCCGGACGGGTGCGGTGGTCACACGGCCCGCCTTGGCCTCGGCGCGGCGCGCGTGGAGGATGGGCTCGGTGTAGCCGTTGGGCTGCTCGCGCCCCTGGAAGACGAGGTCGCAGGCGGCGCGGAAGGCCACGCTGGTGCCGAAGTCGGCGGACATGGGCTTGTAGTTGGGATCGCCCTGGTTCTGGCGGTCCACCACCTCGGCCATGCGCTTGAGCGTCGCCATCACCTGCTCCTCGCTGCACACGCCGTGCAGCAGCCAGTTGACGATGTGCTGGCTGTTGATGCGCAGCGTGGCGCGGTCCTCCATCAGCGCCACGTCGTCGATGTCCGGCACCTTGGAGCAGCCGACACCCTGCTCCACCCAGCGCACGACGTAGCCGAGCAGGCTCTGCGCGTTGTTGTCCAGCTCCTGCTGGATGTCTTCCTGCGTCCAGGCCTCGCGGTCGCCCAGCGGCAAGGTCAGCAGCTCGTCCAGGCTCGGCGGCGTGGCGCCCACCAGTTCCCGCTGGCGCGCGAAGACGTCGACCTGATGGTAGTGGATGGCGTGCAGCGTCGCCGCCGTGGGCGACGGCACCCAGGCCGTGGTTGCACCGGCGCGCGGGTGGCCGATCTTGTCCTCAAGCATTGCCGCCATGTGGTCGGGCTTGGCCCACATGCCCTTGCCGATCTGGGCGTGGCCCGGCAGCCCGCAGTCCAGGCCGATGGCAACGTTGCGCTGCTCGTAGGCGTTCAGCCACGCCGAGCCCTTCATGGCCGCCTTCCGCACCGCGGGGCCGGCTTCCATGTCGGTGTGGATCTCGTCGCCCGTGCGGTCGAGGAAGCCGGTGTTGATGAAGACGACGCGCTCGGAAATCTCGGCGATGCAGGCCTTGAGGTTCGCCGAGGTGCGGCGCTCCTCGTCCATCAGCCCCATCTTGAGCGTGTTGCGCGCCAGGCCGAGCACGTCCTCGATGCGGGCGAAAAGCTCGTTCTCGTAGGCCGCCTCGTCCGGCCCGTGGAGCTTCGGCTTGACGATGTAGACCGAGCCCGCGCGCGAGTTCTTCAGCCGCGTGCGCCCGGCGAGGTCGTGGCAGGCGATCAGCGAGGTGATGAGGCCGTCCAGCAGCTCCTCCGGAATGGGCGCGCCGTCCTGGTCCAACACGGCGTCGGTCGTCATCAGCGGGCCGACGTTGCGCACCAGCATCAGGCTGCGCCCGTGCAGCGTCAGCTCGCTGCCGTCCGGCGCGGTGTAGTGGCGGTCGGCGGCCAGCGTGCGCTCCATGAAGCGCCCGCCCTTGGTGAAGCTCTCGGACAGCGTGCCCGTCATAAGGCCGAGCCAGTTGCGGTAGACATGCACCTTGTCCGCGGCGTCCACGGCCGCGACCGAGTCCTCGCAGTCCATGATCGTGGTGACCGCGGCCTCGACCACGACGTCGGAAACGCCCGCCGGGTCGTTGCCGCCCACGCGCGTGCTGCGGTCGATCTGGATCTCCATGGACAGACCGTGGTGCTGCAGCAGGATCGCAGCCGGCTCGGCGGCATCGCCGCTGTAGCCGGCGAATTGCGCGCCGTCGGCCAGCTCCGTGCGCGTGCCGTCGTCCAGCTCGACCATCAGCCGGCCGCCCTGCACGGCGTAGCGGGCCGAATTGCGGTGCGAGCCCGTCGCCAGCGGCGCGGCGCCGTCGAGGAAGTCCCGCACCCAGGCGACGACCTTCTCGCCGCGCTTGGGATTGTAGGTTTCGCCGCGCTCGGCGCCGTCCGTCTCCGGAATGGCGTCGCTGCCGTAGAGCGCGTCGTAGAGGCTGCCCCAGCGCGCGTTGGCCGCGTTGAGGGCGAAGCGCGCGTTGGAGACCGGCACGACCAGCTGCGGCGCCGCCACCTCGCCGATCTCGGCGTCGACGTTGGCGGTGGTGACGCGCACCTCGCCCGGTTCCGCCTTCAGGTAGCCGATATCCTCCAGAAACCGCTTGTACTGCGCGTGATCGTGGGCGCCGTGGCGGTGCTCGCGGTGCCAAGCGTCCAGCCGGCGCTGAAGCTCGGCGCGCTGGGCGACCAGCTCGCGGTTGCGCGGCGCCATGTCGTGAACGAGGCGATCGAAAGCGCCCCAGAGGGTTTCGGCATCCAGCCCCGTGCCCGGCAGGGCTTCCTCGCGGACGAAGCTGTCCAGCTCCGGCGCGATCTGCAGGCGACCGTACGCGCGCATCCTTGCACCTCCCCTGTGGACCCCACCCATTCTCGGATGTGTTCTTCGTCAAAAAAAGGGCCGGGCGTGGCGCCCGGCCCGGCCGCGGTGTCCGCGGTTAGTCCTTCTTGAATTGCGAGGTTTCCGTGGATCCGGCCATCGCGCCGGTTCCCGAATCCTCGCCCTTGATCGCCATGTTCACGGCGTCGAAGTAGCCCGTGCCCACCTCGCGCTGGTGGCGCGTGGCGGTGTAGCCGTACTGCTCGGACTCGAACTCGGCCTGCTGCAGCTCGGCGTAGGCCTCCATGCCGCGCTCGCGGTACTGGCGCGCCATCTCGAAGGCGCCGTGCAGGATCTGGTGGAAGCCGGCCAGGGTGACGAACTGGTACTTGTAGCCCATCGCCGCCAGCTCCTTCTGGAACTTGCGGATGGTCTCGTCGTCCAGGTTGCGCTTCCAGTTGAAGCTGGGCGAGCAGTTGTAGGCCAGCATCTTCCCCGGATAGTGCTTGTGAATCTCCTCGGCGAAGCGGCGCGCCTCGTCGAGATCCGGGGTCGAGGTCTCCCACCACAGCAGGTCGGCGTAGGGGGCGAAGATCTTCTGCCGGTGGATGCAGTAGTCCACGCCGTGGCCCTGCTTGATGCGGTAGAAGCCTTCCTCGGTGCGGTTGTCGAAGTCGATGAAGGGATGATCCCGCTCATCGACGTCGGAGGTGATGAGCTGGGCCGACTGTGCGTCCGTGCGCGAGACGATGAGGGTCGGCACGCCCTCGACGTCCGCGGCCAGGCGCGCGGCGTTGAGCGTCTTGATAAAGTTGCGGATGGGCACCAGCACCTTGCCGCCCAGGTGGCCGCACTTCTTCTCCGAGGCGAGCTGGTCCTCGAAGTGGACGCCCGCGGCGCCCGCCTCGATCATCCAGCGCATCAACTCGAAGGCGTTGAGCGTGCCGCCGAAGCCGGCCTCGGCGTCCGCCATGATCGGCAGGAAATAGTCGATGTTGCCGGCGTTGCCGCCGTCCATGTTCTCCATGGTCTGGATCTGGTCGGCGCGGCGGAAGGCCTCGTTGATGCGGTTCACCATCGCCGGCACCGAGTTGGACGGGTACAGCGACTGGTCCGGATAGGTCTGCGAGGCCAGGTTGGCGTCGGCCGCGACCTGCCAGCCCGAGAGGTAGATCGAGCGCAGCCCGGCCTTGGCCATCTGCACGGCCTGATTGCCCGTGTAGGTGCCGAGCGCGTGGACGTAGTCGCGCTCGTTCAGGTCCTTCCACAGGCGCCAGGCGCCGCGCTCGGCCAGGGTGTGCTTGACCTGCACCGAGCCCTGGAGCCGGCGCACGTCCTCCTGGGTGTAGTCGCGCTTGATGCCCTCGAAACGCCGGGCCTTCAGCTCCTCGGAGAGCCCGAGATCGTCTGCCACCATTGGCGTGCCCTCTCCCCGTTGTTGGGCCGCCGCCGCGCCGGCGGGCGCGGGCGGCGGGTGACTCCTGCCTGACGTGCGTCAACAGCACGCGCCCCACGGCCCCGCGCTGGCGCCCGGGCGTGGCGCGCCGGCCGCGGCGGTGCGGGCCGGACCAAGGGACGCACGCCCTTGACCGCCGCGCGGTTGTGCGCCGCAGCACGAGCGGCACCCTATCGTTTGCAGCGCACCATATCAACGCACTCTACCCCGCCGGAACGCACCAAAAGATTTACATGCATAAACATTCGGCTGGAAATAAAGCAACAATCTTGCTCGAATGTATCAACGAGCGCGCATTTCTTGCGCGTTCGGCGCGTGCCGGCGCGGTCGCGGCGCCGAACGGCCCGCCCGCGCGCTCGGTCCCCGTGCGCGCAGCTTTTTTCGGGTCGCGCTCGGTCCCCTTGCGCGCAGCTTTTTTCGGGTCGCGCTCGGTCCCCTTGCGCGCACCTTTTTTCGGGTCGCGCTCGGTCCCCTTGCGCGCGCGGGCACCAGCGTGAAACAAACACCCCCAAGAGGCAGGAGCCCGGCACGCGGGATGTCGATCTGGGGCAAACTTCTGGGCGGTGCGACCGGCTTCGCCCTGGGCGGGCCGTTGGGCGCCCTTCTCGGCGGGCTGGCCGGGCACGCCGTTGACCACGTGCGCTCCACGACCCAGCGCCTCGTGGGCACCGACGGCCCCATCGGCGACGCCGAGGCGTCCCACGACACCGACGACAACACCCGCAAGATCGCCTTCACGATCGCCGTGATCGTCCTGGGCGCCAAGATGGCGAAGGCCGACGGCACCGTGCGCCGCTCGGAGATCCGCGCCTTCCGCGAGGTCTTCCACGTCCCGCCCGAGGAACTCGACAACGTCGGGCGCATCTTCAACCAGGCGCGCCGCGACTCGCGCGGCTACGAGCCCTACGCCAAGCAGATGGCGCGCCTCTTCCGCCACAGCCCGCACGTGCTGGAGGAGCTGCTCAACGGCCTCTTCCACATCGCCCGTGCCGACGGCGTGGTGACCGAGGGCGAGCTGGCCTACCTGCGCGATCTGGCCCGCATCTTCGCGCTCGACCAGGCGGCGTGGGAGCGCGTCTACGCCGGCAACATGCCGGAGGGCCCCGACAACCCGTATACGGTTCTGGGCGTTGATCCCGACGCCTCGGATGCCGACATCAAGGCTGCCTATCGCCAGCTGGTGCGGGAAAACCACCCCGACCGCCTGACGGCCCAGGGGATGCCGCGCGAGTTCGTGGACACGGCCAACGACAAGCTGGCCACCATCAACGAAGCCTTCGAAACGATCCGCAAGCAACGCGGCCTGACCTGAGCATTCATGGCAACACCCTCTCCGATCCTGCAGCTCAAGCGCGCCACGCTGGCGCTCGGCCATCAAACACTCGCCGAGAACGCCGACCTGGCGCTGGCGCGCGGCGAACACGCCTGCCTCGTGGGGCGCAACGGCAGCGGCAAGTCCACGCTGCTGCGCGCCCTGGCGGGGGAACTCGACCTCGACGGCGGTGAACGCTTCGTCCAGCCCGGCGCGCGCGTCGCCTACCTGCCCCAGGACCCGGACCTGCCCGACGGGCGCAGCGTGAGCGAGCACGTCGCCGCCGGCCTGCCCGAGGACCGCGCCGACGAGCAGCACCGCGTCGACGCCGTGCTGGCGCGCCTCGACCTGCCGGCCGAGCGCGACGTGGGCCACCTCTCCGGCGGCGAGGGCCGGCGCGTGGCGCTGGCGCGCGCGCTCGTCGCCGACCCGGACGTGCTGCTGCTGGACGAGCCCACGAACCACCTGGACCTGCCGACCATCGCCTGGCTGGAAGGCGAGCTGAAGCGCTTCGAGGGCGCGCTGGTGCTGGTCAGCCACGACCGCGCCTTCCTGCGCGCCGTCACCGGCATAACCTTCTGGCTGGACCGCGCGCGTCTGCGCCGGCTGGACAAGGGCTTCGCCCACTTCGACGACTGGGCCGAGGAGGTCGCGGCGGAAGAGCGCCGCCAGCTGGAAAGCCTGGAACGCCGCATCAAGCAGGAAGAGCTGTGGATGCACCAGGGCATCTCCGGCCGGCGCCGGCGCAACATGGGCCGCGTGCGCAAGCTGGAGGCCCTGCGCGCCAGCCGCGCGCAGATGCTCACCAACCAGCCCGGCAGCCTGAAGATCGACGCCGCCCAGGCCGATGACAGCGGGCAGACCGTGATCGAGGCCCGCGACGTCGCCAAGCGCTTCACGCGCGAGGACGGCGAGACGGTCACCGTGGCCGACGGCTTCTCCACCCGCATCCGCAAGGGCGACCGCATCGGCATCGTGGGCCCGAACGGCGCGGGCAAGACCTCGCTGATCCGCCTGCTGACGGGCGAGACGGCGCCGGACAGCGGCACGGTGCGCCACGGCACCAACCTACAGCCGATCTACTTCGACCAGCGGCGCACCCAGCTCGACCCCAACGCGACGCTGTGGGAAACCCTGGCGCCCAAGGGCGGCGACTCCGTCACCGTGGGCGGCAAGCAGCGCCACGTCGTCGCCTACCTGCGCGACTTCCTGTTCGAGGACGAGCAGGCGCGCCAGCCGGTGCGCGCGCTGTCGGGCGGGGAGACCAACCGCCTGCTCCTGGCCAAGCTGTTCGCGCGGCCCAGCAACCTCATCATCATGGACGAGCCCACCAACGACCTGGACATGGAGACGCTAGACCTGCTGGGCGACGTCCTGGCCGATTACGACGGCACGCTGCTGATCGTCAGCCACGACCGCGACTTCCTCGACCAGACCGTGACCTCGATCGTCACGGTCGAGCACGGCGGCCGCGTGGAAGAGTATCCCGGCGGCTATTCGGATGCGGTGCGCCAGCACGGGGAGCTGCTGGGCGGCAGCACGCTCGGCCGCAAGACGAAGGCGGAGAAGAAGGCCAAGGGCGGCGGTGGAAACCGTGCGCGCGAGCGCCCCGACAAGCTGAGCTACAAGGAAAAGCGCGAGCTGGACGAGCTGCCCGGCAAGATCGAGCGCCTGCAAACCAAGGTGGCCGAGCTGGAGGAGCAGCTCGCCGACCCGGACTTTGCGCAGAATCAGCCGGACAAGTTCCAGGAAGCCAGCGACGCCCTCCGGCGCGCCCAAGACGCCCTGGACAAGGCGGAGACGCGCTGGCTGGAGCTGGCCGAGCGCCAGGAGCAGCTCCAGGCCGGGGCGTGAGCACCCCCATGCGGGTTATCGAGGCGCCCTCGCCCAACCACGAGCCGCGCGCGGCGGGCGTGCCGCTCGACACCGTCGTCGTGCACTACACGGGCATGCCGACGGCTGCGCAGGCCATCGACCGCCTGCGCGACCCGGCGGCGAAGGTGAGCGCCCACTACCTGATCGAGACCGGCGGGCGCGTGCTGCGGCTGGTGCCGGAAGGCCGGCGTGCCTGGCACGCGGGCGTGGCCTGCTGGCAGGGGCTGAGCGACATCAACTCGCGGTCCATCGGGATCGAGCTGGTCAACCGCGGCCACGCCTGGGGCTACCACCCGTTTCCCGAGTCGCAACTCGAGTCGCTGCGCGTTCTGCTCGCCGACATCCTGGCGCGATACGGCATTCCGCCGGCCCGCGTGCTCGGCCACAGCGATGTCGCGCCCGAGCGCAAGACCGATCCGGGCGAGCTTTTTCCTTGGCGCACCCTGGCGGCGCATGGGCTCGCCGTCTGGCCCGACCCCGTCCAGCCGCCGGCCGAGACGCCGCCGGTCGCGTGGTTCCAAGCGCGCCTCGCCGCCGTCGGCTACTGCACGCCGCAATCCGGCAGGTTGGACGACGCCACGGCCGCCGTGCTGGCCGCGTTCCAGCGCCGCTTCCGGCCGAAGGCGGTCACGGCCGCGCCAGACACCGGGACGGCCGCGCGGCTGATGGGGCTGACCGCGTCCGCGTAGCGGCTGCTTGCGCCCGCGCCGCACGCGTCCCATCTTCTCGGTGGGTCAGACGGCCGGACGGTCGCTCCCGCGTGCGCGCCACGCGGGGGAGGAAAGTCCGGGCTCCACGGAAGCACGGTGCCGGGTAACGCCCGGCGGGGGCGACCCCAGGGAAAGTGCCACAGAAAGCATACCGCCGCGTACGGGGCGTACGGCGCACGTACACCCGCGCGGTAAGGGTGAAAGGGTGCGGTAAGAGCGCACCGCGCCCCTGGCAACAGGGGCGGCCATGGTAAACCCCACCGGGAGCAAGACCAGATAGGGGCGGCACGCCGGCCGGCACGCCCGGCCGGCAGGCGAGGCTTCCGCGCCGGCCGCCCGGGTCGGTCGCGCGAGGCGTCCGGTAACGGGCGTCCCAGAGGAATGGCCGTCACCCGTGACAGGTGTGGGTTCGCCCTGGCCTGGCACGGGCCCACAGAACCCGGCTTACAGGCCGTCTGACCCCATTACCGTCAATTTAACCATGAATTGCACCTTTTTTGGGTGGCGGGCTCGGCAACGGCGCGGCACGCCGGGCCACACGGCGCGCGACGGCCACACGCACCGGTTGGCTCGAACAAGAACGAAAAACGAACAAATAGCGTGAAAGACTCCGACTGTGTGGGGTTTTCAGGGACTCCGGGGCGTGACTGGAGCCGGCAAAATTTGACACATCTTTCGAATGACCGCGGCCAAAAATCCTTGTTATGAGGGAACTTCCTATTTGGTGTTCGCATTGACCCACGGGGTACCCCATGCTATCCCATGACTTCCCAGATTGTGGCGTGGCATCCCATCTCGTGCGCGGCGCCACACTGGGTCTCAGGGGACGACGAGGGGGCTTGGCGTGGCGGTTTTTCTCGGCACCTTCGAAAACAAGGTGGACCGGAAAGGCCGTGTCTCGGTCCCTGCCGCCTTTCGCAACGCGGTGGCGGGGCAATCGTTTCATGGGATCGTCGCGTTCCCGTCCTATCGCGCGCCGGCGCTCGAAGGTTGCGGGATTGCGCTGATGGAGGAGCTCGGCGAAACCATGGACGAATACGACTTGTTCTCCGACGACCACGATGACCTGGCAACCACGGTGTTCGCGGATTCCCAGCAACTCCCCTTCGACGCCGAGGGCCGCATCATGCTGCCGGCCGAGTTCATGGAGCACGCCGGCATCAGCGAGCGCGCCGCCTTCGTCGGCAAGGGCAAGATGTTTCAAATATGGGAGCCCAACACCCTGAAAAGTCACAAGAATACTGCACGCCAGCGCGCCAGGGAACGCGGGCTGACCATGCCGCTGAAGCGCGGCGGCAAGCAGGAGGCGTAGCGGGGATGGCGATGGCCGCGCTCGACCGCGATCAGCAGGGCGCCCATACGCCGGTCATGCTCGACCCGGTGCTGGCGGCGCTGAATCCGCGCGCCGGCATGGTTTACGTCGACGCAACCTTCGGGCGTGGCGGTTACACCCGCGCCCTGCTGGATCACGGCGCGCACGTCATCGCGCTCGACCGCGATCCCAACGCCCTCGCCCACGGCCGCGAGCTGGTGGGCGAGCACGGCGACCGCCTTCAGCTCCTCCAGGGGCGCTTCGGCGAGCTGGACGCGCTGCTGGCCGAACACGGCGTGGGGCGCGTGGACGGCGTGGTGTTCGACCTGGGCGTGGCCTCGCCGCAGCTTGACGATCCCGAGCGCGGCTTCTCCTTCCGCTTCGACGGCCCGCTGGACATGCGCATGGGCCGCGACGGCCCCACCGCGGCGGACGTGGTGAACACCGCGGACGTGAACACGCTCACCTGCATCATCCGCGACTACGGCGAGGAAAAGAAGGGCCGCGCCGTCGCCCGGGCCATCGCGGCGGCGCGCGAGCACGGGCCGTTCACGCGCACGGGCGAGCTGGCGGAGGTGGTCCGCCGGGCCGTGGGCCGACGCGCCGCCGACGGGCTCGACCCGGCGACGCGCACCTTCCAGGGCCTGCGCATCCACGTGAACGACGAACTGGGCGAGCTGGCGCGCGGCCTGACGGCCGCGGAGCGCGTGCTCGCCCCCGGGGGTCGGCTGGTTGTCGTGGCGTTCCACTCCTTGGAAGACCGCGCTGTGAAACGCTTCCTGCGGGAACGCAGCGGCGACCGGCCGAATCCCTCCCGGCACGCCCCGGCGCCGGCCGACACGGGCGCGCCCGCCCCGAGCTTCCGGCTGCTCACGCGCTCGGCGCGCAAGCCCAGCGAGGCCGAGGCGGCGGCCAACCCGCGCGCCCGCTCCGCCCGCATGCGCGCCGCCGAGCGCACGGACGCCCCGGCCTGGCCCACGGCGGAAAGCGGGGTGGCGCCATGATCCGGCCGGTGGCGGTGATCTGGCTGATCGCGCTCGCGGGCGTCGCGGCCGGAGTCTACCTGGTCAAATACCGCGCCAGCGAGCTGCGCACCGAGATCAAGGAGGTGCGCAGCGACATCCGCAGCGAGCGCGAGCGCCTGCGCGTGCTGCGGGCCGAGTGGACCTACCTGACGCGGCCCGAGCGGCTCGCCCGGCTGGCGCGCGAGCGCCTGGACATGCGCCCGGTGCAGCCGCAGCAGGTCGTCGAGCTGGACCACCTTCCTCCGCGCGTCACCACGCGGGACATCGAGCCGGCGCAGGAAACCATCGCGCTCGCGGACGATCCGGACTCGCCCACGGTCGCGCTGCCGCACACGAAGCCCTGGTCGCTCAACGCCCAGATCGCACGGGTTCCGGCCCGCGAAGGAGGCCGGCAATGACCCCGCATCGGCAACCCGCCCCGCTGTTCGGCAGCCGCCCCGGCCGGGGTCAGGCGCTGGAGGTCTGCCGCACGCGCCTCGTGGTCGCGGGCATCGTCTTCGCCACGCTCTTCGCAGTGGTCGGGCTGCGCGTGCTCACACTCGCCGCGCCCTTCGGCAGCGGCGAGGCCAAGGTCGCCCGCGCCCACACGGGCGAGGGCGGCAAGCTGCGCCGTGCCGACATCGTGGACCGCAACGGCAAGCTGCTGGCCACCACGCTGCCCACGGCCTCGCTCTATGCCGATCCCGGCCGCGTCGACAAGCCGGCCCGGCTGGCCAAGCGCCTGAGCGCGGTGCTGCCGGACAAGGACCGCGCGGCGCTGGAAAAGCGGCTGCGCCGCGACAAGCGCTTCGTCTGGATCAAGCGCGAGCTGACGCCGCGCCAGCACGACCGCATCAACCGCCTGGGCAGTCCGGCGCTCGGGATCCGGCAGGAGCCGCGCCGCTACTACCCGCAGGGCGGGCTGACGGCCCACCTCGTCGGCTTCACCGACATCGACGGCCGCGGCCTGGCGGGCGTGGAAAAGGCCTTCGGCGAGACGCTGCGCGAGCGCGACGAGCCGCTGCGGCTGTCGCTCGACGTGCGCGTGCAGCACGCGCTGTCCGAGGAGCTGCGCGCAGCCATGACGCGCTTCGACGCCAAGGGCGCGGCCGGCGTGGTCATGGACGCGGACACCGGCGAGCTCGTGGCGCTCAGCTCCCTGCCCGCGTTCGACCCGGACGCCCCCGGCAGCGCGCCCGATCACGCGCGCTTCAACCGCACGACGCAGGGCGTCTACGAGATGGGCTCGGTGTTCAAGGTGTTCTCCACCGCCGCCGCGCTCGACAGCGGCGCCGTGCGCATCAGCGACCACTACGGCGTCGAGGAGCCGGTGAAGCTGGCCGGCTACACCGTGCGCGACTTCCACCACAACGAAGGCGAGCTGACGGTCCCGGAAATCTTCATGAAGTCCAGCAACATCGGGACCGTGAAGATGACCCGCGCCGCCGGGGCGGAGACGCTGCAGGCCACGCTCGCCGACCTGGGGCTGACGCGCCGCTCGGGCCTGCGCCTGCCATCGGTGAGCAAGCCCATGGTCCCCGACCCGTGGAAGCGCATCAACGCCATGACGGCGAGCTACGGCCACGGCATCGCGGTCACGCCCGTCAGCCTGACGGCGGCGGTGGCGGCGACGGTCAACGGCGGCACGCTGCCCCGGCCGACGGTGCGCGCGGACGCCGACCACGGCGCGCAGGCGCGGGTGCTCTCGCGCGCCACCTCGGCGACGATGCGGCAGATGATGCGCCTCGTGGTCGCCTACGGCACGGGCTCCAAGGCGCGGGCCGACGGCTACCGCGTGGGCGGCAAGACGGGCACCGCCGACAAGGTGGGCGCCGGCGGCTACAGCACCGACGCCCGCGTGGCCTCCTTCGCCGGGGCCTTCCCGATGGACGACCCGGAATACGTCATCTTCGCGCTCGTCGACGAGCCCAAGCCGCAGGAGGACACCTTCGGCTACGCCACGGGCGGCTGGGTCGCCGCCCCGGCGGTACGGCGCGTGGTCGAGCGCATCGGACCCATGCTGGGCGTGCGCCCCGAAAACGGGCTCACGGTGCCCGAGCAGGAAGACAACCCGCTGCTGCGGCGGGCGAAGCGGAAGGACGTGCAGGTTGCGGCTCGCTGAGCTGGTGCAGGGGATGACGGGCGTGACGATCGCGGCCGGTGACGCGGCGACGGAGATCCGCGCCCTCGCGGCGGACAGCCGCGAGGTGGAGCCGGGTGCGCTCTTCGCCGCCCTGCCCGGCGCCACGGCGGACGGCCGCGCCTTCGTCGCCGACGCACTGAACCGTGGCGCGGCGGCCGTCCTGGCGCCCGAGGGCACCACGCTGCCGGCCGAGGCCAAGGAAACGGCCCTCGTCACCACGGATGCCCCGCGGCAAACGCTGGCGCGCATGGCGGCGCGCTTCTTCACCCGCCAGCCCGCGACCATCGCCGCCGTGACGGGGACCAACGGCAAGACCTCGGTGGCGAGCTTCACGCGCCAGCTCTGGGCGCAGCACGGCGACACCGCCGCCAGCCTGGGCACGCTGGGCCTCGTGCCCGAGCACCTCGCGACGAGCCCCGGCGCGCTGACGACGCCCGACCCGGTGGCGCTGCACCGCTGCCTGGCGGAGCTGGCCGGGGCGGGCTGCGATCATCTGGCGATCGAGGCATCCAGCCACGGCCTCGACCAGGGGCGCCTGGACGGGCTGACGGTGACGGCGGCGGCGTTCACCAACCTCTCCCAGGACCACCTCGACTACCACGCCGACATGGCGGGGTACTGGGCCGCCAAGCGCCGCCTCTTCACCGAGCTGCTGCCCGCCGGCGGCACGGCCGTGATCAACGCGGACGCGCCGGAAGCCGGGGAACTGCTGGACATCTGCCAGGCGCGCGGGCTGCGCGCCCTGACCTACGGCACATATGCGGACAATGGGTCGCAACATTCGGGGTCGCACGGGGGGGCCGAGCTGCTGATCCAGGACCGGGAACCCGGTCCCGCGGGTCAGCAGCTCGGGCTGCGGCTCGCCGGCGAGCGGCACGATGTGCATCTGCCGCTCGTCGGGAGTTTTCAGGCGACGAACGCGCTGGCGGCGCTGGGGCTGGCCGTGGCCGGTGGCATGCCCATCGCCGACGCCGTCGCGGGACTCGCCAAGCTGGAGGGCGTGCCGGGGCGCCTGCAGCGGGTGGCGCAAACGCCGGGCGGCGGGCAGGTCGTGGTCGACTACGCCCACGCCCCGGGCGCGCTGGAGACGGTGCTGACGGCGCTGCACCCGCACGCGCACGGCCGGCTGGTCGTCGTGGTGGGCTGCGGCGGCGACCGCGACCGCGGCAAGCGCCCGCAGATGGGCGCCATCGCCGAGCGCCTCGCCGACCGCGTCATCGTCACCGACGACAACCCGCGCAGCGAGGACGCGGCAGCGATCCGCCGTGCGGTGCTGGCCGGTGCGCCGGGCGCCCGCGAGATCGGCGACCGGGGCGAGGCCATCCGCACCGCCGTCTCCGAGCTGGAACCGGGCGACGTCCTCTTGATTGCCGGAAAAGGTCACGAAACGGGCCAAGTCGTGGGCGAACGTACGCTTCCCTTCGACGACGCCGCCGTGGCGCGCGCGGCCGTGGCGGCGCAGGCAGCGGGAGGCCGAGCACAATGACGGCAGCGGCGCTTTCCACCCCCGAGCCCCTGTGGACCGCGCAGGACGCCGCGGAGGCCACCGGCGGCCACGTCACGCGCGACTGGGCCGCGACGGGCGTGGCCATCGACAGCCGCCACATCGAGCCCGGCGACCTCTTCGTGGCGCTGCGCGGCGAATCCACCGACGGGCACCGCTTCATCGCCGACGCCCTGGCGAAGGGCGCCGCCGCCGTGGTGGCCGACCACTTCCCGGACAACGCGGGCTCGGGCGTGCCCGCGCTCATGGTGGCGGACACCCAGACGGCGCTGGAGGACCTGGCGCGGGCGGCGCGGGCGCGCAGCCAGGCGCGGGTGATCGCGGTCACGGGCAGCGTCGGCAAGACGGGCACGAAGAACGCGCTGGCCCACGTGCTGGGCGCGCAGGGCGAGACGCACGCCGCCGCCGCCAGCCACAACAACCACTGGGGCGTTCCCCTGACCCTGGCGCGGCTGCCGCGCTCGGCCGCCTACTGCGTGGTGGAGATGGGCATGAACGCGCCGGGCGAGATCGCGGCGCTGTCGCGGCTGGCGCGCCCGCACGTCACCGTCATCACCGAGGTCGCGGCCGCGCACACGGCCGCGTTCGCCTCGGTGGAAGGCATCGCCGACGCCAAGGCGGAGATCTTCCAGGGCGCGGACCCCGGTGCGACGGCCGTGCTGCCGCGCGACAACCCGCACGTCGCGCGCCTGGCCGAGCACGCCGGCGCGGCGGGGATCGAGCGCCTGATCAGCTTCGGCCGCGACGCCGAGGCGACCATCCGCGTGGTGGAAGAAGCCCCCGACGAGCGCGGCACCGAGGTCACGGCGGCGCTGGGCCTGCGCCACCTCAGCTTCCGCGTCGGCATCCCCGGCGATCACTGGGTGATGAACGCCCTGGCCGTGCTGGGCGCGGTCGCGGCGGTCGACGCCGACCCCGGCGCGGCGGCGGCGAGCCTCGCGGAGCTCGAGCCCGCGCCGGGGCGCGGGCAGCGGCACACCGTCGCCGTCGACGGCGGCACGGCGACGCTGATCGACGAGAGCTACAACGCCAACCCGACGTCGATGCGCGCAGCCATCGCGCTGCTGGCGCGCGCCGAACCGGGTCCCGGCGGCCGGCGCATCGCGGTGCTGGGCGACATGCTGGAGCTGGGCGAGCGGTCCGCGCACGACCACGGCGGGCTGGCCGAACCGCTGCGCGCGGCGGGCGTGGACGCGGTCTTCACCTGCGGCGACCAGATGACGGCGCTGCGCGATGCGCTACCGGCGGCCGTGCACGCCGGCCACGCCGCCGACGCCGAGACGCTCACCGGGCAGGTCACGGCGGCGCTGCGGCCGGGCGACGTCGTGCTGGTCAAGGGCTCGGCGGGCGCGCGCACGGGCGCGGTGGTCCGCGCGCTGACGGACGCGGGGTGAGCGGGCGCGATGCTGCACAACCTTCTCACACCGCTGTCGGACGAGCTGATCGTCTTCAACCTCTTCCGGTACCTGACGTTCCGGAGCGGGGCGGCGACGCTCACCGCGCTCGCGATCTGCTTCCTGCTCGGCGGGCCGCTCATCCGCTGGCTGCAGAGCAAGCAGCGCGAGGGCCAGCCCATCCGCGAGGACGGGCCGGAAACCCACCTCGTCGGCAAGAAGGGCACGCCCACGATGGGCGGCATGCTCATCCTGATCGCGCTGTCGGTGTCGACGCTGCTGTGGGCGGACCTGACCAACGGCTTCGTCTGGGCCGTGCTCTTCCTCACCCTCGGCTTCGGCGCCGTCGGCTTCGCCGACGACTTCCTCAAGCTCACCCGGCGCAGTCACCACGGCGTGCCCGGCAAGCTGCGCTTGGGCGTGGAGATCGCGATCGCGCTGATCGCCGGGCTGTGGGTGCTTTATCTCACCGACCCGCGCCTCGACACCGCCCTGGCCCTGCCCTTCTTCAAGGACCTGCTGCTGGAGCTGGGCTGGGCCTTCCCGGTGCTGATGGTGCTGGTGATCGTGGGGGCGTCCAACGCCGTGAACCTCACCGACGGCCTGGACGGGCTGGCGATCGTGCCGGTGATGATCGTCGCCGCCTGCTACGCGCTGATCGCCTATCTCGTCGGCAACAGCATCTTCGCCGGCTACCTGCAGATCCACCACGTGCCCGGCACGGGGGAGCTGGCGGTGTTCTGCGCCGCGCTCGTCGGCGCCAGCCTGGGCTTCCTCTGGTACAACGCGCCGCCCGCGATGGTCTTCATGGGCGACACGGGCTCGCTGTCGTGCGGCGCGGCCGTGGGCGGGATCGCCGTCATCACCAAGCACGAACTCGTTCTCGTCGTCATCGGCGGCATCTTCGTGCTGGAGACGGTGTCGGTGATGGCGCAGGTGCTCTCCTACAAGCTGCTCGGCCGCCGCATCTTCCGCATGGCGCCGCTGCACCACCACTTCGAGAAGAAGGGCTGGCAGGAAGAAACCATCGTCGTGCGCTTCTGGATCATCGCCGCCATCCTGGCGTTGATCGGCTTGTCGACCCTGAAACTGCGGTGAGGTCGGGATGATTCCGCTCGCCTTCGCGGCGGACAGGCTGGTCGCGGTTTTCGGCCTCGGCACCTCGGGGCTGGCGGCGGCGCGCGCGCTGCACGAAAGCGGCGCGCGCGTGCTGGCCTGGGACGACGATTCCTCCCGCCGCGAGGCCGCGCAGGCGCAGGGCGTCCCGCTGACCCACCCGGACGAGCCGGCCTGGGGCGCGGCCGCATTCCTCGTGCTCTCGCCCGGCATCCCCGACCGCCATCCCGAGTCGCACCCCGTGGCGGCGCGGGCGCGGGCGAACGACGTGCCCATCGTCAGCGACGTCGAGCTGTTGGCGCGCGCGCAGGCGGACGCGCGCTTCGTCGGCGTCACGGGCACCAACGGCAAGTCCACCACCACCGCGCTCATCGGCCACATCCTCGACGAGGCTGGTGCGGCGCCGCAGGTGGGCGGCAACCTGGGCCGCCCGGCGCTCGCCTTCGAGCCCGCCGCGCCGAACCAGCCCTATGTGCTGGAGATGTCCAGCTACCAACTGGAGCGCACGGCCTCGGCGACCTTCGACGTCGCCGTGCTGCTCAACATCTCGCCCGACCACCTCGACCGCCACGGCGGCATGGACGGCTACGTCGCCGCCAAGCGCCGCATCTTCGAGGGGCAGCGCGCCGCCCACACCGCCGTCGTGGGCGTGGACGACGCGCGCACGCGCGAGATCGCGCGGGCGCTCCGCGCCGCCGACGGGCCGACGATCGTGCCCGTCTCGGCCAGCGAGCCGGTTCCCGGCGGCGTCTCGGCGGCCGGCGGCGTGCTCATCGACGATCTGGACGGCGAGCGCGCCGAGGCCGTGGACCTGCGCACCTGCGCCACGCTGCCCGGCGCACACAACTGGCAGAACGCGGCCGCGGCCTACGCCGCCTGCCGGCGGCTGGGCGTGGCGCGCGAGACGATCGCGGCGGCGTTGAACAGCTATCCCGGGCTGGCGCACCGCCAGGAGGTGGTTGCGGTCATCGACGGCGTCGCCTTCGTCAACGATTCCAAGGCCACGAACGCCGACGCGGCGGCGCGCGCCCTGGCCTCCTACCCGGCGATCTACTGGATCGTGGGCGGGCGCGCGAAGGACGGCGGCCTGACCGGCACCGAGGCCCACTGGGGCAAGGTGTGCCGTGCCTACACCATCGGCGAAGCCGCCGACAGCTTCCGCGCCACGCTCGCGGACACCGTCCCCACGGTCGCTGCCGACACGCTCGACATCGCCGTGCACCAGGCCGCAGAAGCCGCCAGGGCCGACGGCGTGCCGGGCGCGGTGGTGCTGCTCTCGCCCGCCTGCGCCTCCTTCGACCAGTACGCGGACTTCGCGGGGCGCGGCGACCATTTCCGCGCGCTGGTGGCGGACCTGCCGGGCACGCGCGAGCGCCTGACGCCGGCCCATCTGGGCGCGGACACGGACGCGAACACGGCGGCGGACGCGGGAGGTGCACCGTGACGGCGCTGACCCGCACCGACACCCGCCCCCTCAGCCAGTGGTGGTGGAGCGTCGACCGGTGGCTGGTGATCGCCCTGGCGGCGATCGTCACGCTGGGCGCCATCCTGATCCTGGCGGCGGCGCCGCCGGCCGCGGAGCGCATGGGCCTGGGCAGCTTCCAGCTGGTCCAGCGCCAGTTCGCCTACCTGGGGCTGGCGGTGAGCGTGCTCTTCGCGGTCTCGCTGCTCTCCCCCGTGGGCGTGCGGCGGCTGGGGCTGCTGGGCCTCGCGGGCGCGCTGGCGCTGCTGGCGCTGACGCCGCTGGTGGGGGTGGAAATCAACGGCGCGCAGCGCTGGCTGCACCTGGGCGGGCTGTCCATCCAGCCCTCGGAGCTTGTGAAGCCCGTCCTGGCCGTCACCGTGGCCTGGATGCTGACGCTGCCGCGCCGGGGCGAGCCCGTGCCCGGCGACGCCATCGCGCTGGCGCTCGTGGGGCTGACCTGCGCCCTGCTGCTCAGCCAGCCCGACCTGGGGCAGACGCTGCTGGTGGTGGCGACGCTGGGCGTGCAGCTCTTCGTCGCCGGGTTGTCCTGGCTTTGGGTGGCCGCGCTCGGCGCGACGGTTGTGGGCGGCCTCGTGATCGCCTACCTGAGCCTGCCCTACGTGGCCGAGCGCATCGACGCCTTCCTCGCGCCCGGGCCCGCGTCCTACCAGGTCGAGCGCGCGCTCACCGCCTTCGAGCGCGGCGGCCTGCTCGGGACAGGCCCCGGCGAGGGCACGGTCAAGGCGAGCCTGCCGGACGCGCACGCGGACTTCATCCTGGCCGTCGCCGGGGAGGAGCTGGGCGGCCTGGCGGCCGCCGCGATCGTGGGGCTGTTCGCCTTCGTCGTGCTGCGCGGCTTCGTGCGGCTGCTGCACGACGACAACCTCTTCGTGGTGCTGGCGGGAACCGGGCTGCTGGCCTCGTTCGGCATCCAGGCGGCGATCAACATGGGCTCCACGCTGCACCTCATCCCCACCAAGGGCATGACCCTGCCGCTCGTCAGCTACGGCGGCTCCTCGCTCATGGGCGTGGCCCTGGCGATGGGGATGCTGGTGGCGCTCACCCGCCGCAGCCGCAACCCGGAGGGCGAGGCATGAGCGCGCAGCGGGGCAAGCTCATCGTGCTGGCGGCCGGCGGCACCGGCGGGCACCTCTTCCCGGCGCAGGCGCTGGCCCACGAGCTGCTGGAGCGCGGCGACCGCCCCGTGCTGGTGACGGATACCCGCGGCGGCGGCTTCGGGCCGGAGCTGGCGGCGCAGGTGCCCACCCACCGCGTCGCCGCCGCCGGGATCATCCGCCGCGATCCGCTCCACAAGGCCATGGCCGCCGCCAAGCTCGCCTGGGGCTACCTCCAGGCGCGCCGTATCGTGCGCCGGCTGCAGCCCGACGCCGTCGTGGGCTTCGGCAGCTACGCCGCGCTGCCCACGGTGCTGGCGAGCGCCCACGCGGGAACGCGCGTCATCCTGCACGAGCAAAACGCCGTCGCCGGGCGGGCCAACCGCCTGCTGGCGCGCCGGACCGACGCCATCGCCACCGCCTTCCCCGAGGTGCGCGGGCTGCGCGCCGCCGACCGCGCCAAGACGGTGATGACGGGAAACCCCGTGCGCGCGGCCATCGCCGCCATCGGCTCGAAGCCCTACGCCGTGCCCAACCACGACGGGCCGCTGCGCCTGCTCGTCACCGGCGGCAGCCAGGGCGCGCGCGCCTTCAACGAGGTCGTGCCGGCGGCCGTGGCGCGGCTGCCGGAGAGTGTGCGCTCGCGCCTTCAGATCGCGCAGCAGGTGCGCAGCGGCGACAGCGACGAGGTTCGCGCCCGCTACGACGGCGCGGGCGTGGGCAAGCTGGAGCTGCGCACCTTCTTCGACGACATGCCGGCGCGCCTGCAGACGGCGCACCTCGTCATCGCACGCTCGGGCGCCTCGACGGTCACGGAACTGGCCGCCGCCGGCCGTCCGGCGATCCTGGTGCCCTATCCCTTCGCCGCCGACGACCACCAGACCGCCAACGCCGAGGCCATGGTCGCCGCCGGGGCGGCGTGGCTGCTGCCGCAGGCGACGCTGAGCGAGGATGTGCTGGCGGAGCGCCTGGGCGCGCTCTTCGCCGCGCCCGACCAACTCGTCCACGCCGCTGGGCACGCGCGCGCATTCGGGCAGCCGGACTCGGCGAAGAAGCTGGCGGACCTCGTCACGCAAACCGCGCCCGACGGCACGGGCGCCCACCCCGGCACTCCGGACAGGGAGGCCGCGGCATGAAACACCTGCCCCTCGACATCGGGCTGATCCACTTCGTCGGCATCGGCGGCATCGGCATGTCCGGGATCGCCGAGATCCTGCACAACCTGGGCTACCGCGTGCAGGGGAGCGACCTCTCGGAAAGCGCCGGCGTGCGCCGCCTGCGCGCGCTCGGCATCCCCGTCAGCGTCGGCCACGCCGCCGAAAACCTCGCGGACGCCGAGGTCGTGGTCGTCTCCGCCGCCGTGAAGTCCGACAACCCCGAGGTCGCGGCCGCGCGCGAGCGCCGGCTGCCCGTGGTGCGCCGCGCGGAGATGCTGGGCGAGCTGATGCGCCTGAAGGGCGCCGTCGCGGTCGGCGGCACGCACGGCAAGACGACCACCACCTCAATGGTGGCGGCGCTGATGGACGCGGCGGGCCTCGACCCGACGGTCATCAACGGCGGCATCATCAACGCCTACGGCACCAACGCCCGCCTGGGCGACGGCGACTGGATGGTGGTGGAGGCCGACGAGAGCGACGGCTCCTTCACCAAGCTGCCCGCCACGGTCGCGGTGGTGACCAACATCGACCCGGAGCACCTCGACCACTTCGGCTCGGAAGCGGCGCTGCACCGCGCCTTCGAGCAGTTCGTCGAGAACATCCCCTTCTACGGCTTCGCCGTGCTGTGCGTGGACCACCCGCAGGTGCAGACGCTCGTGGGCCGCGTGCGCGACCGCCGCGTGGTGACCTACGGCTTCGGCACGCAGGCGGACGTGCGGGCGGAAAACCTATCGCAGGGGTCGGACGGGGCGAGCTTCACCGTGGTCTTCAGCGAGCGCACCGAGATCGGCCCGGCGCGCGTGGACGACGTGCGCCTGCCCATGCTCGGCCGGCACAACGTCTCCAACGCCCTGGCGGCGATCACCGTGGCGACGGAGCTGGGCCTGGACGCAGAGACGCTGCGCCGCGCCTTCTCCGGCTTTTCCGGGGTGAAGCGGCGCTTCACCACCACCGGCGTCGTGGACGGCGTCACCGTGATCGACGACTACGGCCACCACCCCGTGGAGATCGCCTCGGTGCTCAGCGCCGCGCGCAACGCGGGCTCGGGGCGCGTGCTGGCGGTGGTGCAGCCGCACCGCTACACGCGCCTGAGCAACCTCTTCAACGACTTCTGCACCTGCTTCAACGACGCCGACACCGTGGTCGTGGCGCCGGTCTACCCGGCGGGCGAGGACCCTCTCCCCGGCGTCACGCACACCGCCCTCGCCGCCGGGCTGCGCGAACACGGCCACCGGCGCGTGCTGACCATCAACGACCCCGAGGAGCTGGCGCGGCTGGTGGACGCCGAAACGGCGGCCGGCGACACCGTCGTCTGCCTGGGCGCCGGCAGCATCACGCAATGGGCGCAGGCCCTGCCCTACGAGCTGGAGCGCCTGCACACCAATGGCCGCGCCGCGGGAGGTGGGTCATGACCGCCGCGCCCGCGCGCCCCAACCACCTGATCGACCGCCTGCCGGCCGTGCGCGGGCGTCTGTCGCCCGACGCGCCGCTGGCGCACACCACCTGGTTCCGCGTGGGCGGCCCCGCGGAGGTTTTGTTCCGGCCCGCGGACCGGGACGACCTGGCGCATTTCCTGCGCGCGACCCCCGAGGACGTCCCCGTCACGGTGCTGGGCGTGGGTTCCAACGCGCTCATCCGCGACGGGGGCGTGCGCGGGGTGGTCGTCCGCCTCAAGCGGGGTTTCGCGGAGGTCGAGCCGACCCCGGACACGGCGACGCTGACCGCCGGGGCCGGGGCGCTGGACCGCACCGTCGCCGTGCGCGCGCGCAAGGCCGGGATCGCGGGGCTGGAATTCTACGCCGGGGTGCCGGGCACGATCGGCGGCGCGCTGCGCATGAACGCGGGCGCCTACGGCCGCGAGACGAAGGACGTGCTCACCTGGGCCGAGGGGATCCACCGCGAGACGGGCGAGCTGCACACCTTCGCGCCCGAGGCGATGGACCTGCGCTACCGCCATTGCGGCCTGGACACCGGGTGGATCTTCCTGCGCGCGGGCTTCCAGGGCCACCGCGACGACCCCGAGGCCATCGCCGCGCGCATGGCGGAGATCGACAGGGCGCGCGACGACAGCCAACCCGTGCGCACGCGCACCAGCGGCTCCACCTTCAAGAACCCCAAGGGCGCGAAGGCGTGGGAGCTGATCGACCGCGCCGGCTGCCGGGGGCTGCGTGTGGGCGGCGCGCAGGTGTCCGAGAAGCACACCAACTTCCTCATCAACACGGGCGGCGCCACGGCGGCGGACCTGGAAACCCTGGGCGAGACCGTGCGCCGGCGCGTCTTCGAGACCACGGGCGTCGCGCTCGACTGGGAAATCCGGCGCATCGGCGAGCCGGCCGAAGGAGGGACGGCATGACGGAGGTGGCGGTCCTCTACGGCGGCGCCTCGGCGGAGCGCGAGGTCTCGCTCAAGTCCGGCGAGGCGTGCGCGGCGGCGCTCTACGAGCGCGGCTACAGCGTGCGCCTGATCGACGTGAAGCGCGACGTGGGCGTGCTGGTGAAGGAGCTGACGCCGCCGCCGGACATCGTCTTCAACGCCCTGCACGGCCGCTACGGCGAGGACGGCACCGTCCAGGGCGTGCTGGAGCTGATGGGGCTGACCTACACCCACTCGGGCGTGCTCGCCTCGGCGCTGGCGATGGACAAGGCGATGGCCAAGCGCGTCTTCGCCCGCGCCGGCCTGCCCGTCGTCGAGGGCACGGCCATCAGCCGCGAGGCCCTGATCGCGGAGGAGCCGCTGCCCCGGCCCTACGTCATCAAGCCGGTCGCCGAAGGTTCCTCGGTGGGCGTGCAGATCGTGCAGGACGGCGACCCGCCCGTGCCGGCGGCGGACGCGGACTGGCCCTACGGCGACACCGTGATCGCCGAGCGCTTCGTGCCGGGGCGCGAGCTGACGGTCTCCGTCATGGGCGAGCGCGCGCTGGGCGTCACCGAGCTGCGGCCCAAGGACGGCTTCTACGACTACCGCAACAAGTACACCGGCGGCGCCACGGAGCACCTGCTGCCCGCGCCCGTGCCGCAAAGCGTCCACGACGATGCGCTGACGCTGGCCGCCCGCGCGCACGAGGTTCTGGGCTGCCGCGGCGTGACGCGCGCCGACTTCCGCTACGACGACACCCGCGGCGAGCCCGGCGAACTCTACCTGCTGGAGGTCAACACCCAGCCCGGCATGACCGAGCTGTCGCTGGTGCCCGAGCAGGCCGAGCACCTGGGCATCTCCTTCGGCGACCTCGTCGAATGGATCGTGGAGGACGCCGCATGCGCCGCCTGATCCGCCCCGCGTCCAGCCGCCGCCCGGCCGAGCGCGCCGCGCGCCGACGCACGGTGCTGCGCGGCGTGATCGCGGTCGCGGCGCTGGCCGTGCTCGCGGCCGGAACCTGGGCGGTGCGCGCGGGCCTGCCGGGCATGGTGCTGGAGCGCGCGCGGGCCGGCGTGCTGGCGGCAACGGCGGACGCGGGACTGGCGGTCGCGTCGGTCACGGTGACGGGGCGCCAGCGCACCGAGGATCCGGCGATCCTGGACGCGCTCGGCGTCGACCAGGGCACACCCATGCTGGCGATCGACCCGGCCACGGCGCGCACGCGGCTGCGGAACCTGCCGTGGGTGGCGCGGGCGCGCGTGGAGCGCCGCTTCCCCGGCAAGCTCCTGGTGCGCCTGCACGAGCGCGAGCCCATGGCGGTGCACACCCGCGGCGAGGCCGCACGGCTGATCGACTGGCGCGGCAAGCCCATCCGGGGCGTCGACCCGGCCGGCTTCCCCGAGTTGCTGCGCGTGACCGGCGCGGGGGCGCCAGCCCACGCGCGCGATCTGCTGCGCGCGCTCCAGGCGCAACCGGTCCTGGCGGAGCGCGTGGCGCGCGCCCGCTGGGTCGCGGGCCGGCGCTGGGAGGTGCGCCTGCACAACGGCGTGCGCGTGGCGCTGCCGGCGGACGGCGCGGCGGACGCCTGGACGCGGCTGGCGCGGCTGGAACGCGAGAAGCGGGTGCTGCAACGGGACATCAAGCGGATCGACCTGCGCCCCGCGCAGCGCATCGTGCTGGAGCGCGGGACGCCCGGGGACGCATCCGGCGAACGGCGACGGAACGGCTGACGACGAGGGGGCCATGAGGGGCGTGCTTGCAGGCAGCAAAGCGGACGTGATCGCCGCGCTCGACGTCGGCACGAGCAAGGTGTGCTGCGCCATCGCCCAGCCGGACGGCGCGGGCGGCGCCAATCTGCTCGGCATCGCCGAGACCGCCAGCCGGGGCATCCGGGCGGGCAACGTGGTGGACATGAGTGCCGCCGAGATGGCCGTGCGCAGCGCCGTCGACGGCGCCGAGCGCATGGCCGGCGTCACCCTGGACCGCGTGGTGGTCAGCCTCTCCGGCGGCACGCCGCAGTCCACGCCGGTCGCGGTGGAGGTGCCGGTGACGGGCCGCACGGTGACCGACGCTGACCTGCGCCGCGCGGCGAGCAGCCATTCCATCGGCGACCGCCTCACCCCGGAGCACGAGGCGGGGCGCGAGATCGTCCAGACCATCGCCACCGGCTACGCCATCGACGGCTGCCGCGGCATCCGCGATCCGCGCGGCATGCACGGCACCGAGCTGGGCATGACGATGCACGTCGTCACCGCCGCCTCGGGGCCGCTGCGCAACCTGCGCCAGTGCGTGGAACGCTGCCACCTGGACGTCGAGGCGGTCGTGGTCGCGCCCTACGCCGCCGGGCTGGGCACGCTCGTCGACGACGAGGCGGAGCTGGGCGCGACCGTGATCGACATGGGCGGCGGCACGACCTCGATCTCGGTGTTCAGCGAGGGCGAGGCCGTCTTTGCCGACGTCATCCCGCTGGGCGGGCAGCACGTCACCAACGACATCGCGCGCGGCCTGGCGACCTCGCGCGCCAATGCCGAGCGCATGAAGACGCTCTACGGGGACGCGACCACGGGCGCGCGCGACACGCGCGAGATCCTGGAAGTCCCCCAGGTGGGCGAGGAACACGACGGCGCGGCGCAGCGCATCCCGCGCTCGCTGCTAACCGGCATCATCCAGCCGCGCCTGGAGGAAACCTTCGAGCTGGTGCGCGAGCGCCTGGAGAGCCACGGCGTCGACCGCGTCGCCGGCAGGCGCGCCGTGATCACGGGCGGCGCCAGCCAGATGCCCGGCACGCGCGACCTCGCGGCCATGGTGCTGGGAAAGCAGGTGCGCGTGGGCGGCCCGGTGGACGTGGCCGGGCTCGCCAGCACGACGAACGGGCCCGGCTACGCCGTGAGCGCCGGGATGCTGAGCTACGCGCTGGCCGCCGACACCGCCGGCCTGCCGCGCGGTGACTTGCGGGCCCCGGGCGGCGTCCTGGGCCGGCTGGGCACGTGGCTGCGCGAACATCTTTGACCGAACTGCGGGACAACAACCGCTGAGAAGCCCAACGGAGGCGGACATGACCCTGAACCTGCACGCGCCGGAGACCGAGGAGCAGCTCAAGCCGCGCATCACCGTCATGGGTGTGGGCGGCGCCGGCGGCAACGCCGTCAACAACATGATCACCGAGAACCTCGAGGGCGTGGACTTCATCGTCACCAACACCGACGCCCAGGCCCTGACGCAGTCCGAGTGCGGCAACCGCCTGCAGCTCGGGCGCAACCTGACGCGCGGGCTGGGCGGCGGCTCGCGCCCCGACGTCGGGCGCGCGGCGGCCGAGGAGGCGATCGACGAGATCGCCGACGCCACGGCCGACTGCGACATGCTCTTCATCGCCGCCGGCATGGGCGGCGCGACCGGCACGGGCGCGGCCCCGGTGATCGCGCGCACCGCCCGCGAGAAGGGCATCCTGACCGTCGCCGTGGTGACCAAGCCCTTCCAGTTCGAGGGCGTTCACCGCGCCCGCATCGCCGAGCAGGGCCTCACCGAGCTGGAGAAGGAGGTCGACACCCTCATCATCATCCCGAACCAGAACCTCTTCCGCCTGGCGAACGAGAAGACGACCTTCGCCGACGCCTTCAAGATGGCGGACGAGGTGCTCTACTCGGGCGTGCGCGGGGTGACCGACCTCGTCGTCAAGCCGGGCCTCATCAACCTGGACTTCGCCGACATCCGCTCGGTGATGACCGAGATGGGCAAGGCCATGATGGGCACCGGCGAGGCCGGCGGCGAGAACCGCGCCATCTCCGCGGCCGAGGCGGCGATCTCCAACCCGCTGCTGGACGACGTCTCGATGCGCGGGGCGCGCGGCGTGCTCATCAACATCACCGGCGGCGACGACCTGACGCTGTTCGAGGTGGACGAGGCCGCCAACCGCATCCGCGACGAGGTGGACCCCGACGCCAACATCATCTTCGGCTCCACCTTCGATCCCTCGGTCGAGGGCACGATGCGCATCTCGGTGGTCGCCACCGGCATCAACCAGGACGAGGACGAGCAGGGCAACGAGGTCACGGTCGACGTCGCCAGCGGCCAGCGCCGGGGCGGCGGTCAGCCCGCCGGCGGGGGCGAGCCGCGCGAGCGCGCCCAGGCCCAGCCCCAGCCCCGCACGGAACCCCGCACCGAGCCGCGCCGCGAGGCGGTGCAGCCGGAGCCGGCCCAGCGCGAGCCGGAGCCCGAGCCGGTCCAGGCGCGCGAGCCCCGCACCCCGGTCGAGGCCGAGGACCGCGAGGAGGCTTTCATCGCCCCCGCCCCGCAGGAACCGCGTGCCGGAACGCGGGACGAGGGCCCGGGCGTGGCCGGGGGCCGTCGCCGCGACCCCTTCCAGGCGGCCGCGCCGGCCGGCGAGACGCCGGCACCGGAGAGCGGGGAACGCGAGCACGAGCGCGTCGGCCGCGGCCGGGCCGGCAACCTCTTCGACCGCCTAACCGGCGCGGCGCGGATGTTCGGCGACCGCGACAAGAACCGGGACCCGCGCCCGGAACAGCCCACCCGCGCGCGGGTCGCAGAGCCCACGCTCGGCGGCGCGCGCCAGGGCGGTGAGGCCGACGCTGCGGACGCCAGGGCCCCCCGGCGCAGCGAGGCCGCCACGGATCAGCGCTCCAGCGAGGAGGATCAACTCGACATCCCGGCCTTCCTGCGGCGGCAGGCCAACTGATCGTTTGACGGGCATCGCCCGTGCCCACGCACGGGCGCTTGCGGGCGCCGGTCCGCCACCCGGCGGGACGGCGCGACGACGGCGCGTATGCAGTTCGGGCCTGCGGGCCGGCTCCGGCCGGCCCGCCTTTTTCGTCCGGGCGCGCGCTCGCGACGGCGGTTGCGGCACGCCCGGGTTGGCACTACGCTCCCCGCCGTTCGGGGGTGCCCGATCAGACGGTGAACCGGCGGCTGCTGGTGCCACACGCCAGCCCAAGCAACGGCACCACCCCAAACGCGACGACACCCCAAGCGTGACGACACACGGCGAGGCGGTTTCGATCATGGCGAACGCCCCGACCCGCGGCGGCGGCATCCGGCGCCTGGGAGGACTCGGCGTCGTGCTAGCGGCGCTCGCCCTTTCCGGCTGCGCCAGCGACGACGATCCCAACGAGTACGAGCCGGGGTCGGTGGGCGAGTTGTACAACTCGGCCATGAACCTCATGGACGAGGAACGGTACAAAAAGGCCGCCAAGACCTTCGACGAGGTCGAGCGCCAGCACCCGTATTCCGTCTGGGCGTCCAAGGCGCAGCTGATGTCCGCCTACGCCCACTACCTGAACAACAGCTACACCGAGGCGATCAACGCGCTCGACCGCTTCATCGAGCTGCACCCGGGCAACCGGGACATCGCCTACGCCTATTATCTGAAAGCGCTGAGCTACTACGAGCGCATCCGCGACGTGCGCCGCGACCAGTCCATGACCAGCCAGGCGCGCGACGCGCTGCAGCAGGTCATCCGCCGCTTCCCGGACAGCAAGTACGCCCGCGACGCCGAGCTGAAGATGGACCTCGTGGAGGACCATCTGGCCGGCAAGGAGATGACCGTCGGGCGCTACTACTTGAACAAGGGCCACTATCTGGCCGCCATCAACCGCTTCCGCGCGGTGGTGAAGGACTACCAGACCACCAGCCACGTGCCCGAGGCGCTGCACCGCCTGACCGAAGCCTACCTGGCGCTGGGCATGAAGGACGAGGCGCAGAAGACGGCCTCGGTGCTCGGCCACAACTTCCCCACCAGTGAGTGGTACGTGGACAGCTACGAGCTGCTGACCGGCAAGGACCTGGCGCCCGAGCGCGCCGATGACGACAGCTGGATCGGCAAGGTGTGGCACTCGGTGATCTGATGCGGGGCGGCAGCCGGCCACCCGGCGGCGCCGCCGTGTTCTCGACCTGTTTCGGGTTCGGCGCAGGCATGGCAGGGTGGGCCACGGTCCGCTCTCGCCCCGTTCCAGACGCGGCCTTGGGTGCATGCTGCTCAGTCTGACCATCCGCAACGTCGTCCTGATCGAGCGCCTGCAGATCGACTTCGGCGCCGGGCTCTGTGCGCTCACCGGCGAGACGGGCGGCGGCAAGTCGATCCTGCTGGATTCGCTCGGCCTCGCGCTCGGCGCGCGCGCCGACAGCGGCCTCGTCCGCCAGGGCGCGGACAAGGCGCAGGTCACGGCACAGTTCGAGGTTCCCGACGGCCACCCCGCCCGCGCCATTCTGGAGGAGTGCGACCTCGCGGCCGCCGAGGACGAGGAGCTGGTGCTGCGGCGCAGCCTGGGCGCCAACGGGCGCGGGCGCGCCTACGTCAACGATCAGCCCGTTTCCGTGTCGGTGCTGCGGCGGCTGGGCGACGCCCTGATCGAGATCCAGGGGCAGTTCGCCCAGCGCGGCCTGATGGACAGCGGCACCCACCGCGGCCTACTGGACGCCTACGGCGGCCTGGACCCCCGCGTGCGCGAGGTGGGCGAGCTGTACCGCGCCTGGCGGGACGCCGTGGCCGCGCACGAGCGCGCGCAAACGGAGCTGGCGGACGCGCGCCAGGACGAGGAACACCTGCGCCACGCGATCGGGGAGATCGACGAGCTGGCGCCGCAGGAAGGCGAGGAAGCCGAGCTCGCCCAGCAGCGCGAGCTGATGATGAACGCCGAGCGGCTGATGGGCGCGCTCAACCAGGCGGAAAGCGAGCTGGCGGGCGGCGGCACCGGGCGCGGGGCCGAAAGCGCCCTCGCGGCCGCGCGGCGCGGGCTGGAGCGCGGGCTGGACATCGCCGGGGACGCGCTCGATCCGGCGGTGGAAGCCATCGACCGCTCGCTGGCGGAGGCCGAGGAGGCGCTGGCGCGCATCCACTCCGTCGCCCACCGCGTGGAGCTGGACAGCGGCGAGCAGGAGCGCATCGAGGAGCGCTACTTCGCGCTCAAGGAGCTGGCGCGCAAGCACGGCTGCGAGGTGGACGAGCTGCCGGCGCTGCGGGACCAGCTGGCCCAGCGGCTGGCCACCGTGGAGCACGGCGAAGCCCACGTCGCCGAGCTGGCGGAGAAGGCCGAGGCCGCGCGCACCGCATACCTGGACGCGGCGCGCGCCCTTTCCGAGGCCCGCACCGCCGCCGGGCACGCGCTGGACGCGGCCGTGAACGCCGAGCTGCCGCCGCTGCGCCTGGACAAGGCCACCTTCCGCACCCGCGTCGACGCGCAGGACGACCCCGCCCAATGGGGGCCGAGCGGGCTGGACCGCGTCGCCTTCGAGGTCGCGACGAACCCCGGTTCCGCGCCGGGCCCGCTGGGCCGCATCGCCTCGGGCGGCGAGCTGTCGCGCTTCCTGCTGGCGCTCAAGGTCGTGCTGGCCCAGGTGGCGCCCGAGCGCACCCTGGTGTTCGACGAGGTGGACAGCGGCATCGGCGGCGCCACGGCCGACGCCGTGGGCGAACGCCTCGCCCGCCTGGCGGATGGGCGCCAGATCCTGGTGGTCACACACTCGCCCCAGGTGGCGGCGCGCGCGCACAACCACTGGCGCATCGGCAAGACCGAGGCGGGCGCGACCGTGGTGACGGACGTGGACGAACTCGGCCCCGGCGAGCGCCGCGAGGAGATCGCCCGCATGCTGGCGGGCGCCAGCATCACCGACGAGGCGCGCGCAGCCGCCGACAAGCTGATGGGACCGGCCGAATGACGAGCGTGGCGCGCGCGGACATTCCCCAGGGCCACCCGGACGTGGCCGTCGATGCGCTGAGCGAGGACCAGGCGCGCGCGGAGCTTCACCGCCTGGCGCTGGAAATCCGGCGCCACGACGAGCTCTACTACCAGCAGGACGCGCCGGAGGTCTCCGACGCCGCCTACGACGCCCTGCGCGCGCGCAACGAGGCGATCGAGCGGCGCTTCCCGCACCTCGTGCGCGGCGACAGCCCCTCGCGGCGGGTAGGCGCGCCGCCGGCCGCCGGCTTCGCCAAGGTCCAGCACAGCGTGCCCATGCTGTCGCTGGACAACGCCTTCGAGGACCAGGAGATCACCGACTTCCTGGCGCGCGTGCGGCGCTTCCTGAACCTCTCGGCGGACGATCCGGTCGAGATCCTGGCGGAACCCAAGATCGACGGGCTGTCGTGCGCCCTGCACTACCACCGGGGCCGGCTGGTGCGCGCGGCCACGCGCGGCGACGGCACCGAGGGTGAGGAGATCACGCGCAACGTCCTCACCATCCCGGACGCGCTGGACCGCCTGGACGGCGAGGACTGGCCGGAAACCCTGGAGGTGCGCGGCGAGATCTACATGGACCGCGCGCAGTTTCAGGAGCTGAACGAGCAGCGCAAGGAAGCCGGACAGCAGCCCTTCGCCAACCCGCGCAACGCCGCCGCCGGCTCGGTGCGCCAGCTCGACCCGCGCGTGACCGCGCGCCGGCCGCTGCGCTTCGTCGCCTACGGCTGGGGCGAGATTTCCGCATCGCTCGGGCAGACCCAGGCCGAGGTGCGCGAGCGCTTCCAGCGCTGGGGCTTTCGGCTCAACGCGCCGGCGCGGCTGTGCGAAACCGACGCCGACCTCTTCGCCTATTACGAAGAGATGCAGGGCCAGCGCGCCGAGCTGCCCTACGAGATCGACGGGCTGGTCTACAAGGTCAACGCCATCGCGCTGCAGGAGCGGCTGGGCTACATCTCGCGCGCGCCACGCTGGGCGATCGCGCACAAGTTCCCGCCGGAGCAGGCGCAGACGCGGCTCAAGCACATCCGCATCCAGGTGGGGCGGACGGGCCAGCTCACCCCGGTCGCGGAGCTGGAGCCCATCGGCGTGGGCGGCGTCGTCGTCTCGCGCGCGACCCTGCACAATCCGGACGAGATCGAACGCAAGGACGTGCGCGAGGGCGACACCGTCATCGTCCAGCGCGCGGGCGACGTGATCCCGCAGATCATCGGCGTGGTCCACGACAAGCGCCCGGCCGACGCCGAGCCCTTCCACTTCCCCGAAACCTGCCCGTGCAAGCTGGAAACGCCGGTCGTCTATCCCGAGGGCGAGGTCATCCCGCGCTGCTCGGGCGAGCTGGCCTGCCCGTATCAGCAGGTGGAGCGCCTGAAACACTTCGTCTCGCGCACCGCCTTCGACATCGAGGGCCTGGGCACGAAGACGATCGAGGCTTTCTGGCGCGACGGCCTGCTCCAGACCCCGCCGGACATCTTTCGGCTCGGCGAGCACAAGGGCCGGGTCCTGAACCGCGAGGGCTGGGGCGATCAGTCCTGGCGCAACCTCATGGACGCCATCGAGGCGCGGCGCGAGATTTCTCTCGACCGCTTCATCTTCGCGCTCGGCATCCGCGAGGTGGGGGAGACGACGGCCCGCCTGCTGGCGCGCACCTACGGCGACCTGCAAAGCTGGAAGAACGCCATGCTCACGGCCGCGCGCGAGCGCGCGGCGGCGCCCGACGAGCACAAAAAGGCGGAGCGTGTCGGCCCGACCTACGCCGAGCTGTGCGGGATCAACAACATCGGCATGAAGGTGGCCGACGCCATCTGCGGCTTCTTCCAGGAAGACCACAACCGCCAAGTCCTGGCCGACCTGGAGCGCGAGGTCACGGTCACGCCGGTCGAGCAGGCCGCGGCGGCCTCACCCATTTCGGGCGCCACGATCGTCTTCACCGGCAGCATGGCGCGCATGTCGCGCGACGAGGCCAAGAACCGCGCCGAACAGCTGGGCGCCAAGGTCACAAGCTCCGTCTCCCGCAAGACGGACTATCTGGTGGCGGGCGCCGATCCCGGCTCCAAGGCCCGCAAGGCGCGCGAACTGGGCGTCACCGTGCTGGACGAGGACGGGTGGCTGGACCTGATCGGGCGCGCCTGATGGACCCCCGCGCCGAATTTTCGCCCTTCAAAACCCTGCTACTCCAAACCAGTTCTTAACGGTGTGGTGCGTAGACATGCCCGCAGTGGGCGAATCGCCTGGATTCGTCTCAATGCCACCCGAAACCGAAGCCCACGCGAGCGCGAGGAGGAAACGATGGAGACGGTACGCTTCGGCTCCGACGACATCGAGAACCAGCTTCAGCAGATGAGCGACAAGGACCTGGACCAGATCGCCTTCGGGGCCATCCAGGTCGACGGCAACGGCAAAATTCTGCAGTACAACGCCGCCGAGGGCGACATCACCGGCCGCGACCCCGGTCAGGTCGTGGGCAAGAACTTCTTCAAGGACGTCGCCCCCTGCACCGACACCGACGAGTTCTATGGGCGCTTCAAGGAAGGCGTTCAGAGCGGCAATCTGAACACGATGTTCGAGTACACCTTCGACTACAAGATGACTCCGACGAAGGTGAAGGTGCATATGAAGAAGGCGCTGGCGGGCGACAGCTACTGGATCTTCGTCAAGCGCGTGTAACGGCCTGGCCGGCACCATGACCGAGGCTGGCGCATCTCCCCGGGGGCGGGCGCAAACCGCAACCGTGTGGTGGGACCGCCCCACGGCGGCGGCCGTGCTGCGCGACCTGCTTGCGGAAACCTGGCAGCGCCTGCGCCCGGGTACCACGCCGCCGGACGCCTTTCGCACAGAGGCAACGCCGCCCGCGCCGGCGGCGGTGGCCGACGTGCGCCTGGACGACGGAGGCCTGGGCGCCGACTCCCTGGAACGGCTGCAGCTCGCCACCGCCGCGGCGACCTTTTTCCGGCTCTACGAGACCGGGATCGAAGACGCGCTGCTGATGAAGCGCACGCTCGGCGGCTGGCTCGATCTGATCGAAGAGTCGCTCGGCGAATACGACGCCAGCGTGGGCTTCACCACGGGCGGCACCACGGGCGAGCCCAAGGTGGTCGAGCACCGCCTCGACGACCTGTGGCGCGAGGTGCGAGCGCTGGCCGCGCTGTGCCGCGACCGCCAGCGCGTCGTCGCGCTGGTGCCGCGCCACCACATCTACGGCTTCATTTGGACCGTGCTGCTGCCGCGCGCGCTGGACGTGCCGGTCGTGGACCTGCGCGGCGGCACGCCCGCCGGGCTCGGCCGCAAGCTCGCGGGCGGCGACCTCGTGGTCGCCATCCCCGACATCTGGCGCCTGGTGGCCGAGACGGGCGCGCGCTGGCCCGCCAACGTTGACGGCGTCACCGCGACCGCGCCCTGCCCGGCCGCGACCGCCCGCGCGGCGGCGCAACGCGCGGTGCGGCGTCTGTTCGAAATTTACGGCTCGACGGAAACCGGCGGCATCGGCTGGCGCGCCGACCCGGCCGAGCCTTATGCGCTGCTGGACCACTGGCGCGCCGACAGCAGCGGCGAGACGCTCACGGCCGAACGCGCCGACGGCAACGAGCTTAGGGTGGCGGCGCCCGACACGCTGCAATGGCGCGATGCCGGCCACTTCACCGTGGGCCGCCGGCGCGACGGGCTGGTCCAGGTCGCCGGCACGAACGTGGACCCGGAGCGCGTGCGCGCCGTGCTGGCCGATCATCCCGAAGTGGCTGAAGCCGCCGTGCGCCCGATGAACGCGGACGAGGGCGACCGCCTGAAGGCCTTCGTCGTGCCGCACCGGATGCCCGACGCGCCGCACGCCCTGGGCGAACGCGTCGCCGCGCACGCGGCCGAGCGCCTGACGGGCGTGGAGCAGCCGCGCGCCATCCGCGTCGGCCGGCGCATCCCGCGCACCGGCATGGGCAAGCTGGCCGACTGGCCGACCCACGATTCCCACACCGAGCCCGCGGACGACGCATCGTGAGCAGCCAGCCGATCGTGGACCTGGGTGGGGCGGTCGACCCCGCGGCAATGGCAGCGGTCGCGCGCGGCCACGCGTGCGCCCATCTGGGTGACGCGGCGCGCGCCCACATGCGCCGCAGCGAGGCGGCGCTGGACGAGCACCTGGCGGACGGCCGGCGCATCTACGGCGTCACCACGGGCTACGGCCCCCTCGCCGGCTACCGCATCGCCCCGGAGAACAGCGAACGGCTCCAACGCGGGCTTATCGACCATCTGGCCAGCGGCGTCGGCCCGCCGCTGCCGCGCGAGGCGGTGCGCGCGATGATCGCCGCGCGGGTGAGTTCGCTCGCGCGCGGCTGGTCCGGCGTGCGGCCCGGCGTGGCGGACCATCTCGTCGCCATGCTCAACGCCGACATCGTTCCCGAGGTGCCCGAGGCGGGCACGGTCGGCGCCAGCGGCGACCTGACGCCCCTGGCTCACACGGCGCTGGCGGCCATCGGGGAGGGCCGCGTGCTGGGCGGCGAGCCGGCGGCCGAGGCGCTGGCGCGCGCCCGCCTGGAACCGCTTCAGCTTGAGCGCAAGGACGGGCTGGCGCTCGTCAACGGCACCGCCGCGATGACGGGCATCGCCGCGCTCAACGGCGCGGACATGGCGAACGCCGTCGAGGCGGCGATGCGCCTGGCGGTGATCTACGCGGAGGTGCTCGGCGGGCGGCGCGACGCCTTCGACCAACGCTTTGGCGCCGCGCGGCCGCACGACGGCCAGCGGCGGGCGCTGGAGCGGCTGAATGCGCTCATGGCCGGGAGCGAGCGCCTGCACCCGGCCGAGCCCGTGCCGCCGCATCTGGACGACATCGCGCCCGAGGAAACGGCCCACCAGGACGCCTACACCATCCGCTGCGCGCCCCAGGAGTTCGGCGCCGCCCTGGATGCGCTGGCGCACCACGACGGCCTCGTCACCAGCGAGCTGCAAAGCGCCACGGACAACCCGCTCATCGACCCCGATACGGGCGATGTGCTGCACGGCGGCAACTTCTATGGCCAGCACGTGGCCTATGCGAGCGACATGCTGGGGAGCGTCGCCGTCAAGCTGGCCGCGCACGCCGAACGCGCGCTGGCGCGCCTGACGGACACGACGCGCAACGGCGACCTGCCACCCTTCCTCGCCGGCGGCGACCCCGGCCTCAACAGCGGCTTCATGGGCGCGCAGGTGAGTGCGACCGCGCTGGTCGCCGAGATGCGGACGAAGGCCACACCGGCGGCGATCCAGACCATCCCCACCAACGGCGACAACCAGGACGTGGTGACGATGGGCACGATCGCCGCCCGCAACGCCCGCGATCAGGTGAACCGGCTGTGGCGGGTGCTCGCCATCCACGCGCTGGCGCTGACGCAGGCGGTGGAGCTGCGCGGCGGTCTTCGGGGCGACGGCGGGTTCTCGCCCGCGTCCCGCGCCCTCGCCGGGGCCGTGCGCGCGCGCAGCGGCTTTCTGTGCGACGATCGGCCCCTTTCGCCCGAGATCGCGGATGTGGCGGACTGGCTGGCGGCTGGAGGTGCCTCGCGCTCGACCGGCGGATGACGGCGCCCCGGACCGCTCTAGATAGACGGGCAACACGTTTCGCCGCGGCAGTCGAGGAAACCCGGAATGCGCGACATCCTTCTGGCCAATGAGCCGACGATCCGCCTGGGGGTGTTCCTGGGCATCCTCGTCGCGATGGCCGCTTGGGAAGTGGCTGCACCACGCCGGCGGCGCGAAATTCCGCGTCTGGTCCGCTGGACCAACAACTTCGGCGTCGTGGTGGTCGACACCATCCTGGTGCGCCTGACCTTTCCGCTTGTCGCGGTGACGCTCGCGGTCTTCGCGGGCGAGCACAGCTGGGGGCTGTTCAACGCCGTCGACGTGCCCTACTGGCTGGCCTTCGTGGTGGCGGTGCTGGCGCTCGATCTGGCGATCTACCTGCAGCACGTGATGTTCCATGCCGTGCCCGCGCTGTGGCGGCTGCACCGCATGCATCACGCCGATCTAGAGTTCGACGTTTCCACCGGGTTGCGGTTTCACCCCGTAGAGATCCTGCTCTCCATGGGGCTCAAGCTGGCCGTGGTGGCGGCGCTGGGTCCGCCCGCCACGGCCGTGCTCGTCTTCGAGGTGCTGCTCAACGCGACCTCGATGTTCAACCACGCCAACATCCGTCTCCCGACCGGCGTGGACCGCATCCTTCGGCTGCTGGTCGTGACGCCGGACATGCACCGCGTGCACCACTCCATCCATCCGAGTGAGACGAACTCCAACTTCGGCTTCAATCTGCCATGGTGGGACCGGCTGCTCGGGACCTATCGTGCCCAGCCGCGCGACGGCCACGAGGGCATGACGATCGGCATTGAGCAGTTCCGCACGCGTGGGGATTTGTGGTTGCCGCGGATGTTGATGCAGCCCGTTCGCGGGCCGGCCAGCGGGTATTCGATCAACCGGGAGCGGGCTCGTTCCCGAACGACCGCCACTGACACCGGGGAGTAGGCGACCCCGTACGACGGCCGACGACCGATTTTTCGGCTCATCCGCGGCGGGCCACTCGCCAGCACATCGGAAGCAAACAAAAACCCCTGGGCCAATACAAGCCCAGGGCTTCATCTCGCAGCCCAAACGCACCAAGCCCTTAGCCAGGGGGCTAAGGGCTTGGTGGCGATGGTTGCGGGGGTGGGATTTGAACCCACGACCTTCAGGTTATGAGCCTGACGAGCTACCTGGCTGCTCCACCCCGCGGCAGGGATGGTGGGGTGGATCGGGACGGAGGTGGATATGGCGGGCGTGGCGTGCGCTTACAAGACCTGGCGGCGACCTACTCTCCCACGTCCTTGCAACGCAGTACCATTGGCGCAGGCGGGTTTCACGGCCGAGTTCGGGATGGTGTCGGGTGGTTCACCGCCGCTATGGCCGCCAGGTCGTGCAAGCGCACGCGCCGCCCGTTGGGGCGCGCGGTGTGGTGATGAGGGTGTGAGGCGATGTGTCGAGGGGTGGGGTTTGCCGCTGTGCGCGGCGTGTCTCAGGCAGGTAGCCTGAGGCGATAGGCGGATCAAGCCGATCGAGCGATTAGGACCGGTTGGCTTCACACATTGCTGCGCTTCCACCTCCGGCCTATCGACGTGGTGGTCTACCACGGCTCTTCTGGCGAGACCTGGTTTTGAGGAGAGTTTCCCGCTTAGATGCATTCAGCGGTTATCTCGTCCGCAGGTAGCTACCCGGCTATGCCGCTGGCGCGACAACCGGTCCACCAGAGCTGCGTCCATCCCGGTCCTCTCGTACTAGGGACAGGTCCTCTCAAGTCTCGAACACCCGCGGCAGATAGGGACCGAACTGTCTCACGACGTTCTAAACCCAGCTCACGTACCGCTTTAATCGGCGAACAGCCGAACCCTTGGGACCCGCTTCAGCCCCAGGATGCGATGAGCCGACATCGAGGTGCCAAACCTCCCCGTCGATGTGGACTCTTGGGGGAGATAAGCCTGTTATCCCCGGGGTACCTTTTATCCGTTGAGCGATGGCCCTTCCACGCGGGACCACCGGATCACTATGACCGACTTTCGTCTCTGCTCGGCCCGTCGGCCTCGCAGTCAGGCGGGCTTATGCCATTGCACGCACCAGCTGATTTCCGACCAGCCTGAGCCCACCTTCGCGCGCCTCCGTTACCGTTTGGGAGGCGACCGCCCCAGTCAAACTACCCGCCATGCAGTGTCCCGGACCCGGCTCACGGGCCTCGGTTAGGCACTAGAACCGACAAGGGTGGTATTTCAAGGTCGGCTCCACGAACGCTGGCGCGTCCGTTTCCAAGCCTCCCACCTATCCTACACATGCCGGCTCTAGTGCCACTGCAAAGCTGTAGTAAAGGTCCACGGGGTCTTTCCGTCTGACCGCGGGTACTCCGCATCTTCACGGAGAATTCAATTTCGCTGAGTCGGCGCTGGAGACAGTGGGGCAGTCGTTACGCCATTCGTGCAGGTCGGAACTTACCCGACAAGGAATTTCGCTACCTTAGGACCGTTATAGTTACGGCCGCCGTTTACCGGGGCTTCGGTTCGGGGCTTGCACCCCTCCCCTTAACCTTCCGGCACCGGGCAGGCGTCAGACCCTATACGTCGCCTTGCGGCTTCGCAGAGTCCTGTGTTTTTAGTAAACAGTCGCCGCCCCCTGGTCTGTGCCCCCGACCGCCGGTTGCCCGACAGCCGGGCTCCCTTCTCGCGAACTTACGGGAGCAATTTGCCGAATTCCTTCAGCGCCGTTCTCTCAAGCGCCTCGGTATACTCAACCAGCCCACCAGTGTCGGTTTCGGGTACGGTCTGTGTGTGGGGGCTATTTCCAGGAACCCTCCAGCCGCCGGGACAATCCGGTAAGCCCCGACGACACTTCGGATTCGTCACCACCCACAGGCCCAGGACTATTAACCTGGTTCCCATCGGCTACGGCTTTCGCCCTCGCCTTAGGGGCCGGCTCACCCTGCGCGGATTAGCCTTGCGCAGGAACCCTTGGGCTTTCGGCGAAGGTGTTTCTCACACCTTTTAACGCTACTCATGTCAGCATTCGCACTTCCGATACCTCCAGGGCCCCTCACGGGTGCCCCTTCGCAGGCCTACGGAACGCTCCGCTACCACGCACATTGTGCGTCCGTGGCTTCGGTGGACAGCTTGAGCCCCGTTACATATTTCGGCGCAGGACAGCTTATTTAGGCCAGTGAGCTGTTACGCTTTCTTTAAAGGATGGCTGCTTCTAAGCCAACCTCCTGGCTGTCTTGGCCGTCCCACATCCTTTCCCACTTAGCTGCCACTTTGGGACCTTAGCCGACGGTCTGGGCTGTTTCCCTCTCGTCCACGGACCTTAGCACCCATGGACTGTCTGCCGCGCTGCACTCGCCGGTATTCGCAGTTTGGTTAGGTTTGGTACCCCTCGCGGGGCCCTAGCCCATCCAGTGCTCTACCCCCGGCGGTGACCACGCGACGCCCTACCAAAATAGGTTTCGCGGAGAACCAGCTATCTCCGGGTTTGATTGGCCTTTCACCCCTAACCACAGATCATCCGCCGATTTTGCAACATCGGTCGGTTCGGCCCTCCAGTGGGTGTCACCCCACCTTCAGCCTGTCCATGGCTAGATCACCCGGTTTCGGGTCTGGTGCCGCGAACTCGACGCCCTGTTAAGACTCGCTTTCGCTTCGCCTCCACCTAACGGCTTAAGCTTGCTCGCGACACCAACTCGCTGACCCATTATGCAAGAGGTACGCAGTCACACCACCGCAGTGGTGCTCCCACTGATTGTAGGCACCCGGTTTCAGGTTCTGTTTCACTCCCCTCGTCGGGGTGCTTTTCACCTTTCCCTCACGGTACTGGTTCGCTATCGGTCACCGAGGAGTACTTAGGCTTGGAGGGTGGTCCCCCCATCTTCAGACAGGATACTCCGTGTCCCGCCCTACTCACGGACCGCGACCGACCTACCCGTACGGGCCTATCACCCTCTTTGGGGCGCCTTTCCAGACGCTTCCGGTTCGCCGTATCGCGGCCACTGGCCTGGTCCCCTTTCGCTCGCCACTACTCAGGGAGTCTCGGTTGATTTCCTTTCCTCCGGGTACTTAGATGTTTCAGTTCCCCGGGTTCGCGCCGCCGTGCCTATGGGTTCAGCACGGGGCGACCCTATACGGGCCGGGTTTCCCCATTCGGACATCCACGGATCACAGCTTGCTCGCAGCTCCCCGTGGCTTTTCGCAGCGTGCCACGTCCTTCATCGCCTCTCGGTGCCAAGGCATCCACCAGGTGCCCTTGAGACGCTTGATCCGCCCACCGCGCACAGGGGTAAACCCCATCCTCGCGACAGGCGCCTCTCAGCCTCATCACCGCACACGCTTTCCTCGCTGCCTGCCGGATCCATACAGCCCGGCCGCACGCGCGAAAGCCGTGCGCGCTCTTCGTCCCGATCCACGATGTCCAAGATCACCCGGCACCATCTGTGCCGGACGCCACGCCAGCGAGCCCACAGCCCGCGGCATGTTCTCTCTATCGCAACGCGCCGAGCTCACCCAGCCGCCGTCTGGTGGAGGCGGCCGGACTCGAACCCCTGCCGGCCGCCGTGGTGGAGGCGGCCGGACTCGAACCGACGACCCCCTGCGTGCAAGGCAGGTGCTCTCCCAGCTGAGCTACGCCCCCAAACACCAGCGTGTTTGATCGCGTCTGTTCGCACCTCTGAGCGGCCAACCGAACCAGGGCCCGATGGTCACCGAGGTGACGGCACCAAGTTCAGCCGCCCGATGCGAGCGTGGCCGGCTGCGATGTTCGCCGCTTGACCCCCG
>NZ_FNCE01000011.1 GCF_900100655.1 Limimonas halophila | reverse complement strand
GAAGTGATGGTCCACGGCAACCGCTGGGCCGTCGTCCAGCGTCCGCCGGACCACGACGCCGTGATGGCGATGCAACCAGTGGCGGACTGGCTGACGCAGGAGGCCACATCGGCCTGACCAGTGCGCGGGTTTCGGAGGTGGTGATGCGGCGCGCTCCCCGACGTTCCGACCAAGCGCCGCAGCCGTGCGGCCTGCGCCGGCACCTCGTCCTGGGCTTTCTCGCCATCCTGTGGGAGCGCGCGTGGCCGCGCCTGTGGCCCGCCGCCAGCGTCGCGGCGCTGCTGCTCGCGGTCGGGCTGTCCGGGGCACTGCCCTTGTTGCCGGGCTGGGCCCACCTCCTCGTTCTCGCGCTCGGCGGCGCGGCGGTCGCTGGGCTTCTCGTCGCCGGGCTGTGGCGCGTGCGCCCGCCCGACGGCCACACCGTCCGCCGGCGCGTGGAGCGCGACAGCGCGCTGCGCCACCGCCCCCTTACCAGCGAAGATGAAACCCTCGCCGCCGGCACGGGCGACCCCATGGCCGAGGCGCTGTGGACCGCCCACCGCGAGCGCCTGCGCGCCAGCCTGAAGGCGCTGCGCGTGCGTCTGCCCCGGCCGGGCGTGGCGGCGCGCGACCCCGCGGCCGTGCGCGCGATTCCGCTGCTGTTGCTGGTGGCGGGGCTCATCGCCGCCGGCCCGCGCATTCCCGAGCGCCTGGCGGCGGCGGTGTCCCCGGCCTTCGGCGCGCCCGCGCCCGAGCGCACGGTGAACCTCTGGGTGGACCCGCCGGGCTACACGGGGCAGGCCCCCCGCGTGCTGACGCCGGGCCCGGACGCCGCGCGGGTGCCCGACGGCAGCCGCCTCGTCGCCCAGGTGCACGGCGGCACGGAGCCGCCCACGTTGCAGGTCGCCGGCAGCAAAAAGGAGCTGGCGGCCTCGGCCGAGCGCAGCTGGAAGCTGACGACCGAGATCTCGCAGGCCGCCAGCGGGCCGGTGCGCGTGCGCGCCGGCGGCGACACCCTGGCGCGCTGGGAGCTGGCGGTGCTGGCGGACGCCCCGCCGTCCGTCGCCTTCGCCCGGGCGCCGCGCGCGACGCCGCGCGGCGCCCTGCAGGTGCGCTACGAGGCCTCGGACGATTACGGCGTCACGAGCGTGCGCCTGCGCATCAGCCGACCGGGCTCGGACCGCGAGCCCATCGTGCGCGAGCTGCCCGCACCCGGCGACGACGAGGGGGTCAGCGAGGCCTACGAGAACCTGGGCGCACACATCTGGGCGGGCCTGCCCGTGCGCATGACGCTGATCGCGCGCGACGCCGCCGGGCAGACGGCGGAAAGCGAAACCATCCGCGCGCCCCTGCCCGCGCGCCGCTTCGAGCACCCCGTCGCGCGGCAACTGGTGGAGCTGCGCCGCGAGCTGGCGCGCGAGCCCGAAACGCGGGCGCCCGTGGTGCGCGCGCTCAACGCCATCGGCAACAAGCCGGGCCGCTACGACGGCGACTACGTCGTCTCGCTCGCGGTGCGCGCCGCCGAGCGGCGGCTGGTGCACGACCAAACGCGCCAAGCCGTGCGCGAGGTCCAGCGGATCCTGTGGGAAACCGCGCTGCACCTTGAGGAGGGCACGGCGGCGCTGGCGGCGCGCGACCTGGAGCGCGCCCGCGAGGCGCTGGAGCGCGCGCTGCGCGACGAGGACGCTTCGGCCGAGGAGATCGCGCGCCTGACCGAGCAGCTTCAGGCGGCGATGCAGCGCTACCTTCAGGCCAAGGCGCGCGAGATGCAGCAGGCCGAGGAGGCGCCGCGGCCGCAGCAGGACGGCGAGATGCGCATGATCCAGGGCGACGAGCTGCAAAAGCTCACCAAGCGCATCCAGCAGCTCGCCCAGGCGGGGCAGACGGAGCGGGCGCAAAAGCTCCTGGACCAGCTCCGCCAGATCATGGAGGGCCTGCAACAGCGCCAGCCCAGCCAAATGAGCGAGCGCGCCCGCGAGGCCCAGAAGGCCATGCAGGCGTTGCGCGAACTCAGCCGCGAGCAGCAGGAGTTGCTCGACCGGACCTACCGCCGCAGCCAGCAACAACAGCAGCAACAGGGCCAGGCGCAGCAGCAATCCGGCCAGCAGCAAAGCGGCCAACAGCAAGCCGGGCAGCAGCAGGGTGGGCAGCAGGCGAACCGGCAGGGCGCGCAGCGGCAGGGCGAGTTGCGGCAGCAGCTCGGCGAGCTGGCGGAGAAACTGGGCAAGACGCTGGGGCAGACGCCGCAAGCGCTCGGCCAGGCCGGCGAGCGCATGGGCGCGGCGCGGCAATCCCTCGAACGCGGCGAGCCGGGCCAGGCCGTGCCGTCGCAGCGCGAGGCCCTGAACGAGCTGCAAAAGGGCCTGCAACAGGCCGGCCAGCGCGCGCGCCAGATGATGCAGGCCGGGCGCGGCGGTCAGGGCCGGCGCGACCCGCTCGGGCGCTCGCGGAACGGCGCGCAGTCCGGCGCCGACGTTCAGGTGCCGGAGGAGATGGACGTCCAGCGCGCCCGCGAGATCCTCCAGCAACTCCGCGGCCGCGCCGGCGACCGCTCCCTGCCGGAGCTGGACCGGGAGTACATCGACCGGCTGCTGGACCGCTTCTGATCGCCGCCCGCACCACTGTCATCATCGCGGGCCGTCGCGGTGAGCGAACTCGCCGTGTACGCTCCGCGATCTCGGCGATCGCCGAGCCGGGCGGGATTGCCCGGTCAAGCCGGGCAATGACGGTTCAGGGTCCATCGACAGAGGCAATCACCCCGCTTGTTCCACGCGCCGCGCGCGGCTATCCAATGCCGCGCACCAGTTCGGAAACACGGGGGGACGGCATGGCGAAGATCCTCATTCTGCCCGGCGACGGGATCGGCCCGGAGGTCATGGCGGAGGTGCGCCGCATCGCGGACACGCTCGCCGAGACGCACGGGCTGGCGTTCGAGTTCGAGGAAGGCAACGTCGGCGGCGCGGCGATCGACGCCGAGGGCGCGCCGCTGGCCGAGGAAACGCTCCAGCGCGCGCTGAACGCCGACGCCGTGCTGCTGGGCGCCGTCGGCGGGCCCAAGTGGGATTCCCTGCCGTTCGACCAGAAGCCGGAGCGCGCGCTGCTGCGCCTGCGCAAGGAGCTGGGGCTGTTCGCCAACCTGCGCCCGGCCATCGTCTTCGACCCGCTGGCCGACGCCTCCTCGCTCAAGCCCGAGCTGGTGCGCGGGCTGGACCTGATGATCGTCCGCGAGCTGACCGGCGGCGTCTACTTCGGCGAGCCGCGCGGCATCGAGGACATCGGCGGCGGCCAGCGCCGCGCCGTGAACACCCAGGTCTACACGAGCGAGGAGATCCGCCGCGTCGCCGCCGTCGCCTTCGAGCTGGCGCGCAAGCGCGGCAACCGCGTCGTCTCCACGGAAAAGGCCAACGTGATGGAGACGGGCGTGCTGTGGCGCGAGGAGGTCACGGCGCTGCACGCGGAGTCGTACAACGACGTCTCGCTGGAGCACATGTACGCCGACAACTGCGCCATGCAACTCGTCCGCCAGCCGAAGCAGTTCGACGTCATCGTCACCGACAACCTCTTCGGCGACATGCTTTCCGACGAGGCGGCGATGCTCACGGGCTCGCTGGGCATGCTGCCCTCCGCCTCGCTGGGCGCGCCCGACGCGCAGGGCCGGCGCAAGGCGATGTACGAGCCCGTCCACGGCTCCGCGCCCGACATCGCGGGCCAGGGCGTCGCCAACCCGCTGGCGACCCTGCTCTCCTTCGCCATGATGCTGCGCTATTCCTTCGACCACGGCGACGCCGCCGATGCGGTCGAGGGCGCCGTGACGCGCGTGCTCGACCGGGGGTTGCGCACGCCGGATTTGGTCCAGCCGGGCACGACCAAAGTTTCGACGCGCGAAATCGGCGACGAAATCAGGCGCGAGATTTCGAAAACGGAATAATGGCAACCGGTCGCATTTTCGTGACTTGCGTCCGAAACCCGGCACGACCTAGATTTGGAATGGTCGGTATCGTTGACCGGCAAGCACCCTGGCCCGATCGGGCACCCGGTGCCTGTCGGGACGGTCTTGCCCGACCGGGCGGACGATCGACACGACCGCACGCGACACCCTGAACTGGGAACCCTCCTGGTCCACCGCCCCGGCGCCCGGCGCCGGGGCGGCTTTTTGTGCGCGCCTCAATCCACGTCCGGCAGCACCAGATCCAGCGGCACGTTCAAGGCACGGGCCAGCGCCCGATAGGCATCGAGCGACCCGGCTTTCTTCCCGCTCTCGATCTCGCTGAGGTAGCCCGGACTGAGCCCCGCCCGACCGGCAAGTTCGCGCGCGCCAAGGCCGCGATGGTGACGCCACGCGGCGACCGGATGCGCCCCATCGATCTCCGCCATCACCACGGCATGCGGAATGCGCGTGCCGTCATCTTCCTGGCGGGCCTGAAGGAGGGCGGCTGTGTCCTCCGCCTCCTCAAGCCGCTCGACGAGGCTGTCGTAGGCATCGCGGCTCAGCGTGACCGTATCTTCGGGCATCACAACGCATCCTCAATCATAAATATTGCGCCTATGACCAACAGTATGAACAACCATCTGTGGCTGACCAGTCTCTTCAATGGTGAAAATCGCCCGGTAATCGCCGATCCGAATCCGGTATCCATCTTCGTTTCGCAGCGGCTTGACCTTGTTGCACGCACGCTCCTCACCATTGGCATAGGCCGCGAGCTGGGCCGCGATTTCTGAGGCCACCGTGCGGTCGAGCTTTTTCAAGTCTTTGGCCGCACGTCGCGTGTAGGCAACCTCCATCGGTCCTCCCACAGCCTTGGGACGGATGTTTGCCACAAGCGAACAGATACATCAAGCGTGTGTTCGCAACAAGCGAACACCTCGCCCATCGGGCCGCGAGGCGCCAGCTTGCGTGGCGGTCGCGCGAGGCTTAGAACGCGCGCCGAGACCGGCAACATCACGCAGCGCAAAAAGGGCACGCACGATATGGGCTACACGGTCGCGGTTCTGGGCGCCACCGGCGCGGTTGGGCGCGAGATCCTAAACATCCTGGCCGAGCGCGAATTCCCCGCCGACGCGGTGTACGCGCTCGCCTCCGGGCGCTCGCACGGCAAGCGCGTGACCTACGGCGAGGACAGCGAGCTGACCATTCAGGATGTCGGCGAGTTCGACTTCCGCGGCGTCGACATCGTGCTGTCCTCGCCGGGCTCCAAGGTGTCCGCGGAATACGCGCCCAAGGCCGCCGAGGCCGGCGCGGTGGTGATCGACAACACCTCGCACTTCCGCATGGAGCCCGACGTGCCGCTGATCGTGCCCGAGGTGAACCCGGGCGCGCTGGCCGGCTACACCAAGCGCGGCATCGTGGCGAACCCGAACTGCTCGACCATCCAGATGGTGCTGGCGCTGAAGCCGCTGCACGAGCTGGCGACCATCCGCCGCGTGGTGGTGTCCACCTACCAGGCGACCTCGGGCTCCGGCAAAGCGGCGATGGACGAGCTGTTCAACCAAACGCGCGGCATCTACATGAACGAGCCCGCGCAGCCGCAGGAATACCCCAAGCAGATCGCGTTCAACGCCATCCCCCACATCGACTCCTTCATGGACGACGGCTCGACGAAGGAGGAGTGGAAGATGGTGCACGAGACGCGCAAGATCCTGGACCCGGACGTGCGCGTCGCGCCCACCTGCGTGCGCATCGCCACCTTCATCGGCCACGGCGAGTCGCTGAACGTCGAGTTCGAGGACGAGATCGACGAGACCTCGGCGGCCGATGCGCTGCGCGAATTCCCGGGCATCAGCGTCGTGGACCACCGCGAGGACGGCGGTTACGTCACGCCCTACGAGTGCGCGGGCGAGGACGCGGTCTTCATCTCCCGCCTGCGCCGCGACCCCACGGTCGACAACGGCCTGGCGTTCTGGTGCGTCTCCGACAACCTGCGCAAGGGCGCCGCGCTCAACACCGTGCAGATCGCCGAGCTGCTGGTGGAGCAGCACCTGCGGTAACAGCCGAACGCACCGCGAGGCGAACACGAAAAACGGCGGGGCCGGCCTCCGGTCCCGCCGTCGGTTTTTTCGACCGCATCCGCTCGGCCCGCGGCGCCCACCGGGCTTCTTTGGAAGCCCGCGACAGCGCTTCGAGCGCTCACCGAGCCACTTACGAGGCTCGCTTGAACGCTTTCAGCGCTCAACGGGCGCCTTACGACGCCCGTTTGACCGAGATCTTGCGGGCGCCGTCGCCCTTGGCCTTCTTCGGCAGGGTGACGGTCAGCACGCCGTTCTTGAACGCGGCATCGATGTTGTCCTCATCGACTTCGCGGCCGATGGGAATCTGACGCTCGAACCGGCCGTAGGCGCGCTCGCTGACGTAGAACTGGCGGTTCTCGTCCTGGTCTTCCTTTTCCTGCGTCTTTTCGCCGGCGATGCGCAGCACGCCGTCGGCGAAGGTGACGTCCACGTCCTCTTCGCTCAGGCCGGGCAACTCGGCCTTCACGTTGACGTTCGTGTCGTCCTCGCTGACGTCCACGCTCGGCGTGCCGATCGTCTCCGCGAGCTGCGTGCCCGGCACGCCCATGTCCCGCCAGACATCGTCGAACGCGCGGTTCAACTCCCGCTGCAGCGCCGTGAAGGGATCGCGCGTGGCAACGTCGCTGGGCGCAACGCGCTGACCCGCAACCGGAAACAGACTCCGCCGCATGGCTTCACCTCCTTTCATCCCCGTCGACTTGACACACCGTGGCCGTTGCACAGTCGTGCCTTCAAACGGGATTTCCGTACTCACCCCTTTGGGTAATCGGTTTTCCGTTGTCACTTGTGCAGATAGGAAAGGTGGCATCCGATTCAAGAGGATGCGCGCCCCGCGACTGCGCGTCCCACCGGGCGAGCCATCTGCGGGCGCACACGAAAAAGCGGGCGCCCGGCCGGGCGCCCGCTCACAGCGCGGATCGCAAGCGTGTTCGGCGTGGTTCAGACCACGATGTTCACCAGGGCGCCGGGTTCGGGCGTCCCGCTCGGGACGCCGAGGCTGCCCTGAGTAAGCTGGTCGATGCGCTCGCGTTCGCGCTCGATGTCCTCGGTGCGGATCTCGCGCTGCTGCTCGGCGGGGTCCGTCCGCTCGCTCCGGTCGGTGCGGACCTCGCGGCGCTGGTCCGCCCGGTCGGCGCGCTCCGCCGGATCGGCCGGACGGTCGGTGCGGCGCACCTCGTTGGTGCGCGTCGGATCCGTCTGCTCGCGGTCGACGCTGCGCGCCGACGCAGCGTCCTGCGCGCGCTGACCGGGATTGTCCGGCCGCTGCGTGAAATCCTGGAACGGGCGCTGAAAGCTGGCGCCGGGATCGTTGATCGGTCCTGGTGGAATCATGGCTCCACCTCCATAGACTGCCACTCGAAATTTAACTCACGGGCCGTGACGGCGCAAGCCCGACGTGCACGCCCCGCGTGGCACGGCACGCGCTCCCGCCCCGCCTTGCTGCGGTGCCGGCATTGCGGCACGCTCCGCGCCGGCAGAACAGACCCGCTCGCGGCGGGCGAACGCAGGTCAGGGGGGCAACATGGCCGAGGCGTCGTACGATGTGGTTGTCGTCGGGGGCGGTCCCGGCGGGTATGTGTGCGCCATCCGCGCGGCGCAGCTGGGGCTGTCGACGGCGTGCGTGGAGAGCCGCGGCGCACTCGGCGGCACCTGCCTGAACGTCGGCTGCATCCCCTCGAAGGCGCTGCTGCATTCCAGCGAGAAGTACGACGAGGTCACGCACGAGCTGGCGGACCACGGCATCGAGATCGAGAACGCCAGCGTGAACCTGAAACAGATGCTCAAGCGCAAGGGCAAGGTCGTCACCGACCTGACCAAGGGCATCGAGCAGCTCTTCAAGAAGTACGGCGTCGACTACATCACGGGCACGGGCACGATCACCGGCCAGGGCCAGCTCTCGGTCGACGGTGAGAAGAGCCTGTCCGCCAAGCACATCGTCGTCGCAACCGGCTCCACCCACGCCGAGTTGCCCGGCGTGCCCATCGACGAGGACCGCATCGTCTCCTCCACCGGCGCGCTCGACCTGCCCGAGGTGCCCGAGCACCTCGTCGTCGTCGGCGGCGGCTACATCGGGCTGGAGATGGGCGCCGTCTGGCAGCGCCTGGGCGCGAAGGTCACTGTGGTCGAATACCTGGACCGCCTGCTGCCCGGCATGGACGGCGAACTGGGCGAGGCCTACCGCAAGCTGCTGAAGAAGCGGAAGGTGGGCATGAAGCTGTCCACCAAGGTCACGGGCGCCGAGGTGGGCGACAAGGGCGTCACGCTGAACCTGGAAGCCGCCGAGGGCGGCAAGGCGGAGACCCTGGAGGCCGACCGCGTGCTGGTCGCCATCGGCCGCACGCCCACGACCAATGGCCTGGGGCTGGAAAACGTCGGCATCGAGCCGGACAAGCGCGGCTTTGTGCACGTGGACGAGAGCTTCAACACCGGCGTGCCGGGCATCCACGCCATCGGCGACGTGATCGGCGGCGCCATGCTGGCCCACAAGGCGGAGGAGGAAGGCCACGCCCTGGCCGAGATCCTGGCCGGCCACTCGGCGCGCGTGAACTACGCCACCTGCCCCGGCATCGTCTACACGTGGCCGGAGATCGCCTACGTCGGCAAGTCGGAGGACGACCTCAAGGCCGAGGGGCGCGCCTACAAGGTGGGCAAGTTCCAGATGATGGCGAACTCCCGCGCACGCTGCACCGGCCAGACCGAGGGCTTCGTCAAGATCCTCGCGGACAAGGAAACCGACCGCGTGCTGGGCGCCGTGGTCATGGGCGCCGAGGCCGGCAACACCATCCACGAGCTGGTCATGGCGATGGAGTTCGCCGCCTCCGCCGAGGACGTGGCGCGCGCCTTCCACGGCCACCCCACACTCAACGAGGCCGTGAAGGAGGCCGCCATGGCCGCCCACGACAAGCCCATTCACATGTGACCGCCGCCGCGCCCGCGGTGTTCCGCCCCACACCCTGCGACATCATGTCGCAGGGTGTTTTTGTTTGGGACGCCAAGACGCTCGAATTTAACAACAATTTCGCGATGCACGGCACGCGAACCTGGGCGCGGCCCGCAACCGACACCGCCTTGCCGCACCCGAACGACGCGCAGTTTTCCGGGCATCCGAAGCCGATCCGCCGGGCGTGCGGCCGCCCGCGCCCGCCGCATATCACCAAACGCTCACGTTAATGTGATCTTAACGTGGAAAAAGGCGACTCTCATGTCAGGGTTTAATCCAGGCATGGGGGACACCAATGGCGCCGCGCACCTTCACCTCGCTGAGCGACTTCGAGCGGTTCGTCGATCCGACCCGCGTGATCGACTTCGACGATGTGGACACGGCCGCGGAACCCCGCGCGCAGGTGGCGCCGGACCGCTACGACGGGCTGAACATCGACGGCCAGAACGGCTTCTACGCCGACGAGGACTTCGATTTCGCCGACGACTATGTCCCCGTTAGCGGCGAGAACACGGCCGCCCCGGCGGGCAGCACGACCACCGTCACCTTCACCAACGAGGCCGGCGCCGTCAGTGCCTTCGGCGCCCACTTCATCGACGTGGACTTTTCCAACCTCGGCGAAAGTTCGCTGACCGCCTATGACGCCAATGGGGACGAGATCGCCAGTCAGACCGTGCCGGAAACGGAAAGCGGCGAATCCACCTTCGTGGGCATTCAGACCTTCGAGTCCGCCACCGAAGAGCCCATCCGCAACATCGCCAAGGTCGAGCTGACGAGCGGCAGCGGCGACCCGACGGTGTTCGAAAACGAAGGCGTGGTGCTGGACGACTTCACGCTGCCCGCCCAGGACTTCCAGGAGGATGGCGGCGACAACGGCGCGCCGGTGGCCGAGGACGACACCGCCACGGTGACGCCCGGCGGCAGCACGACGATCGACGTGCTCGCCAACGACAGCGACCCGGACGGCGATCCGCTGACCGTCAAGATCGACGCGCAGCCCCAGGTCGGCGCGGCGTCCGTCGTCGACAATCAGATCAAGTGGGAATTCGACGGCGCGCAGCCCGAGGCCGGCACCACGGTCACACTCGACTACACCGTCTCCGACGGCAACGGCGGCTCGGACAGCGCCGTGGTCTCGGTCACGCCTGAGGCGAGCGAAGAGGATGGCGAGTCCGAGCCCGTCGGCCTGAACGTCGTTGCCCTGAACGGCAGCGAGCAGACGCTGCGCATCCCCTTCGACGCCGACGTGCGCGGCACCGGCGCCGCGGAAACCATCCAGGCCCCGGCGGGTGCCGACATCCAGTTCGGGGGCGGTGACGGCGACCGGATCGAATTCGCCGGCAACCTGGCCGATTACACCGTCACCACCAGCGGCAATGAGCTCGTGGTCGGCGACAGCACGACCAACGCCGCCATTTCGATGAACGGCGACGTGGAGTTCGCCTTCGCCGACGGCAGCGCCGCGGCCAGCATCGGGCTCGGTTCCGACGGCGTGGAGATCACTCTCGGCGGGGAGGCCGTCGGCTCGGGCTTCGATCCCTCGGCCGTGCAGATGGACGCGGGCGATCCCTCCGCGCTCGCCGGCAGTTCCGGCAACACCGGCGGCTCGGGCGCCGGCTCCAGCAGCCAGGGCTTGCCCGCGCTTCCGGCTGATGGTGGCCCCTCGGCAGTCAGCAGCGGCACCAGCGCCAGCGAGAACATCGACGGCAACCAATCGGGCACGATCGCGGGCAACGGCGGCGAGGACCGCTTCATTTTCGCGCAGTCCACCACGAACGTGACGATCTCCGACTTCGAAACCGGCGATCAGCTCTTCTTCCAGAACGGCATCGGGGTCGGCGACATCGGCATCGCCAACACCGACTTCACCGACGGCAGCCTCGAGCTCAACGCGGGCGAGGTCAGCGTGACGCTGACCAACCTCGGCAGCGCCGACAGCAACATCTTCGACGCTTCGAGCTTCACCAGCCAACTGGGCGCCGACGCCCTCGGCTTCGCCTGACGCGACCCCTCGTCCCCGGCCCGACGGCCGGGGACGGGGATCCGGCATCACGTCCGTCGGCTTGTGCACCGCCAACCATCGCCGGATCGGCCGGCAACGCCCTGCTCGCCGAGCTGTTCGAGCGCGCGTGAGCCGCGGTCAGGCCATCTCGCCGAGCTTTTCGCCGTCCGTCAGACGCTTGAACCACTGGTAGGTGGTGCGCGGGGCGCGGCCGTCCACGTTGGGTGCGCCGCGGCCCGCGTCCACGTCCGCGCCCGAGATCGTGCGGATCTCGAAGCTGAAGCGGGTGCGGTCGGTGGTGTTGGGCACGCTGGCGTGGAGCTGCGCGCCCGAGAAGGCCATCACGTCGCCGGGCTCGATCGTGACGGGCACGGCATCCTCCCAGGAGGGCGGCTCGGTCGCCAGCGGCAGCAGCGGATAATCGTCCGTGTTCTCGCCCGCCTTGATGCGGCGCAACAGTTCGGCGAAGTCCCAGTCCGCGCTGGTGTTGGGCACCTCGCGGCGGAAGTGCGTGGGGAAGAGCGCCAGGGTGCGCTCGGGGGCAATGGGCCACACGGGCGCCCACCAGTTCACCTGCGCCATGATGTTGGAACCCCAGGTGTCGCGGTGCGCACCCAGCGGGGCGAGGTAACGGCCCTCGGCGTCCTGCTTGGGCGGCTGGACGCGCTGCTTGAGCCCATCGCCGTAGGTGGTGGCCAGATCGACGCCGACGGCCTCGAACATCTCGTTCACGCGCGCCTTCACGGCCGGGTCCTTGGCCACGGCCTTGCGCAGCGCTTCCGCTTCGTCGTGCACGGCGTCGACGGACCAGCGTGTGTGCACGCGCGTCGGGTCCTCGCCGTAGTGCGCGGTGACGTGCTCGGCGAGCGTGGCGATCAGCGTCTTCACCGCGGGAACCTGGCGGAAGACGATGATCTCGCCAGCGTAGAGGCGCGCGGTGCGCTCGCTGTCAGCGATGGCGTCGGAAACCAGCGTGAAGGCGGTCATGGGTGGGCGTGTCCTGGCAATCGCGGAATCTGGGATGGGCCACTTTGCAGCGTGGCGCGGGCCGTCGGAGCGTGCAAGCCGTGCCCCGCCCCGAGCGCGGGCGGTCAGTCGCCGACCGGCGCGCCGTACAGCGCGCGCCGGGGCACCCAGCCCGTGAGCTCGGCGAAGCTCGCCCGGCACCAGCCGCTGCGGCAGCGGTCCAGATCGCCGATGACCTCGGGCGCCAGACGGGCCACGGGGGCGGCGTCCGCGCGCGGGCTTTCCCGCAGTACGCGATCGCGGTCACCGAGCACCTGCACGGTGTGCCGGCCGCTCAACAACGCCGAATGCATCCAGCCCTGCGTGCCCGACCAGTCGCGCACGCGCCGCCACGCGCCGAACTCGCCCACGATCTTCAGCGGCAGGCGCGCGCGCTTGTACACCCATTCCACCGGATAGCGCTTGCCCGGCCCGGCGCGCAGGTTGGCCGTGTCGGCCGACAGCGACACGAAACGCGGGACCGGCCGCCCCGTGCTGCGCCCCGTGTCGGCCCACGCGGGCCACGCCGTGACCGCCGCCAAGACGACGGCGGCTGTTGTTCGAACCGGTCCGGCCATGCGGGAAGACACTGCCCTGCCGTGGTCGCGAGGTTCGCCTATCCCGGCACGCGCGGCCGGTCAAGGCGCACCGATCGCCGGGAACCGCTCGCGCCCCGAGCCGAGGCCCCTGCATCGACATGCTCGCTCGCCGCGGCGCCCCCGAAGACGGTTGGGCTGCCGACAGCTCGGGTGGACACGGACGTGGGCGGGTGCTATCCGCGCAGTAGACAGCGCGCCCCGGTGCCGATCCCAACCGTCCAAGCGAAGGACCACCACCATGGCCCGGAGCAAAAAGCCGGTCGTTATCGTCACGCGCCGCCTGCCCGACATCATCGAAACCCGCATGATGGAGCTGTTCGACGCGCGGCTGAACGTGGACGACCATCCCATGTCGCGCGCCGACCTGATCGAGGCCGTGCAGCAGGCCGACGTCCTCGTGCCCACGGTCACCGACCGCATCGACGCCGAGCTGATCGCGCAGGCCGGCCCCAACCTCGGCCTGATCGCCAACTTCGGCACGGGCGTCGACAACATCGACCTCAAGGCCGCGCACGAGCGCGGCATCACGGTGACGAACACCCCCGGCGTCCTCACCGAGGACACGGCCGACATGACCATGGCCCTCGTCCTCGCCGTCGCGCGCCGCATCACGGAAGGCGAGCGCCTCGCCCGCTCCGGCGACTGGGGCGGCTGGAGCCCCACGAACATGCTGGGCCAACGCCTGTGGGGGAAGCGGCTCGGCATCATCGGCATGGGCCGCATCGGTCAGGCCCTCGCCCAGCGCGCCCGTGGCTTCGGGCTGGCGATCCACTACCACAACCGCACCCGCGTGCCCGAGGAGATCGAGGACGAGCTGGAGGCCGTTTACTGGGAGAGCCTGGACCAGATGCTGTCCCGCATGGACATCATCTCGGTCAACTGCCCCCACACGCCGGCGACCTACCACCTCCTCAACGCGCGCCGGCTGGCGCTCCTCCAGCCCCACGCCGTGCTCGTGAACACCTCGCGCGGTGAGGTCGTGGACGAAACCGCCCTGGCCGACCACCTTGAAAACGGTGAAATCGCCGGTGCCGGGCTGGACGTCTACGAGCACGAGCCGGAGATCAACCCGCGCCTGCGCGCGCTCGACAACGCCGTCCTGCTGCCGCACATCGGCTCGGCCACGATCGAGGGCCGCGTCGCCATGGGCGAAAAGGTCATCATCAACGCCAAAACCTTCGTCGACGGCCACGCCCCGCCCGACCGTGTCCTCGAAACCATGTTCTAAAAAACACGAGCGTGTTTTATCGCATCTGTACGCGGTTCTGAGCGGTATCTTCACCCTCTGCGGGATGACGGTCGGCGGTCTCAGCGGGAGCTTAGGGCGTTGTCAGGGCGTGTTTTATCGCGTCCGTACGCGGTTCCGAGCGGCTATCTTCACCCTCTGCGGGATGACGGTCGGCGGTCTCAGCGGGAGCTTCGCGCGTTGTCAGGGCGCGTTTTATCGCGTCCGTACGCGGTTCCGAGCGGCTATCTTCACCCTCTGCGGGATGACGGTCGGCGATCTCAGCGGGAGCTTAGCGCGTTGTCAGGGCGCGTTTGATCGCGGCCCCGCGCGAGCGGACAGTTCGGACAATCTTAAAGCAAATTTTATGATGTATTTGGTCTTCTGGGATGATCGCGTTGCGATCGGATCGGTCGGGTGACCCGGTCCCAATGTTCACGACCGTGAGGCTGACATGGGCACGGGCCGCCGCCTTGCCGCACGCGTCATCGCGCTGCTGGCGCTGCTTGCGCCGGCCGGGGCGGCATGCGCGGGGGAAGCGCCCCACGGCACGGTTACGGTCGCCACGCTGAGCGACTATCCGCCCTACTCCGGGGAAAACCTGCCGCATCGGGGCGCGTCCACACACATCGTCCGGGCGGCGTTCCAACGCGCGGGCTACGATCCCGAGATCACGGTGATGCCGTGGTCCCGCGCGCTGGCGATGACCAAGCGCGGGCACTACGACGCCCTGGCCAACGTCTGGCACCGTGAGCACCGGACCGAATTCTTTGCCTACGCCGGCGTACTGGCCACCAACCGCCTCGTCTTCGTCAAGCCGGCGGGCTCCGGGTTCACCTACCAGCGCCTGGCCGATCTGCGCGGCAAGCTCGTGGGCACGGTCCGCGACTACAGCTATCCGAAACCCTTCCTTCAGGCGGAGTCCTTCCACCGCCACCCCGTGGAAACCCTGCGCCGGGCACTGGTGCTCACCGCGCGCGGGCGCTTCGATCTGGCGATCGGCGACGCGCTGGTGGTCCAGCACACCATCAACACCGAGCTGCCGACATTCGGCCGCACCCTGAGCCTGACCGAGCGCGCGCTCGCCAAAGACCCCATGCATCTGGTCGTCAGCCGCAAGATTCCCGACCATGCGGAAATCGTCCGGCGCTTCAATGCCGCCCTGACCCGGATGCGGGCGGACGGCACCCGCACGGAGATCCTGCGCGCGCACGGCCTGAGACCCGGCTGAACGTCCAGCCAACCGAGGCAAATTTCGCCATTCGGGGGATTGCGGCCGAGCGCGCGCATGACGGACTCTTCGAGTGGATGGCGAAGCTGGCGCGCTGTGCGCCGGCGCGGAAGCGCGGGGACGGGCGATGCTCACGATCAACGACGTGTTCGAGCTGTCCGAGTTGAGCGAGGACGAAATCGCCGCCATCGCCGAACACGAGCACATCCCGCAGATCTGCGCCGCCGAATACGGCTACTATCTGTGCCACACCGAGGGCGGCACCCCGGCGTTGCACCGCATCATCCTGGACGATATCGAAGCCGCGCGCGCGGCCGGTCACCACGAGAAGGCCGAGCGCCTGCGCGCGGTGCTGCGCAAGTTCGTGCAGGAACACCGCGAGCTGCTGAACACCTCCCAGGCGGAGTAGATGCAGCACACCGACGCTCACGCGGCTTGGCAGGTTGTGCCAAAGCCTCGCCACGTTGGCGTCGCACGTCATCACATTTGTGGGATGTTCCCGCCGCACGAGCGGACACATACTGCGCCGAATACACAAGGCGTGTCGTGTGCGCGTCCGTTCGCAACCGGGAGGTTCCCATGAAGACGACAATGTATTTGGCCCTGGCGGTCGCCGCCGTGGCCGTCAGTGGCTGCGTGACGGGCCAGAACGTGGACCGGGCGCGGGGCGTTTCGCCCGACCGCGCCAGCTTCAGCGGGGCGCTTGCCGAGGAGTACCGCAAGCTCACCGTCTACGAAGCCGACGAAATGGCCGACTGGCGTGACGCCGACAGCTACGCACGGAAAAGCCTGACCGCCGCCAAGGGTGAGGCCGTCGCTCCGACGCAGGTTGCCGAACGCGACCTGCCGGCGGATCGCACGGACGAGCTCAACCAAGCGCGCAGCAACCTCATGGCCGTCTTCAACGACGGCGCGCGCGGCATGGCGCCCCGCCCGGCGGCCCGCGCCCAGGCCGGCTACGACTGCTGGCTGGAGCAGCTTGAGGAAGGCCATCAGCCCGAGCACATCGCCCGCTGCCGCGAGCAGTTCCGCACGGCGATGAAAGAGACGCGCGCGGCCCTGGAGCCGGAGCCGGAACCCGAGCCGGAGCCGGAGCCCGAGCAGCAGGTCGAAGCCGAGCCCGCCCCCGAGCCCGAGCAGCAGGAGCCCGAAATGGAGCCGCAGCGCTTCACCGTGCTCTTCGGCTTCGACCGGGCCGAGGTGCCGCAGGCCGCCATGGGTACGGTCAGCGAGGCCGCCACGCTTGCCAAGGATGAACAGGAGCTGGAGCTTGCCGTCACCGGCCACGCGGACCGCGCCGGCCGCGCGGATTACAACCGCGAGCTCTCGCTTGAACGCGCGCAGAACGTGACAGCCGTGCTGACCGAGATGGGCGTCGCCGAGAACCGCATCTCCGTCGCCGCGCGCGGCGAAAGCGATCCGGCCGTGGCCACCGGCGACGGCGTGCGCAAGCGCGAAAACCGCCGCGTGGTGATCGTGGTGCGCTGACCGCCTCACCGCCACCAGCCGGCCGAGAGGGCGCGTGCTTGTCCGCCCATTGACACGCCCGGCGCGGGCGTTGGACAAGCGCGCGCCCTCGTTTATATAACGGGTCCGCACCGCCGGGGGCGGTGCGCGCACGACCTGTGGTGAAGCCGATGTACTCGCATACGACGCAGGACATCCGCATCACGGTGCAGCCGTACTACCTGGACGATCAGTCCTCGCCCAGCGAGGAGCACTATGTCTGGGCGTACCACGTGAAGATCGAGAACGTGGGCGAACGCACGGTCCAGCTCCTGAAGCGGCACTGGCAGATCACCGATGCCCGCGGCTGCATTCAGGAGGTGCGCGGCTCCGGCGTCGTCGGGGAGCAGCCCGTGCTGGAGCCCGGCGAGAGCTTCGAATACACCAGCGGGACCCCGCTCGCCGCACCCTCCGGCGTCATGGTCGGCACCTACGAGATGGAGGCCGACTCCGGCGAGCGCTTCGACGTGGACATTCCGCCCTTTTCCCTGGACAGCCCCCACCAGCCGGTCCAACTCAACTGATCGCCGGCGCCCGGCGCGGTGCCCGCCGGCCCATTCACGAGCCGAGGACGCACAACGTGAACGACAGCCAGGCCACGCATCCGGCCGCGACCGGCGGCGATCAGCTCACCGAAGCCGCGGACACGGCCCGCCCCACGCGCGATGAAGCCGAGCAGGCGGTGCGCACGCTGCTGAAGTGGGCCGGGGACGACCCGGACCGCGAGGGGCTGCTGGACACCCCCAAGCGCGTCGCGCGCGCCTACGAGGACTGGTTCTCCGGCTACTTCGAGAACCCGGTGGAGATCCTCCAGCGCACCTTCGAGGAGGTCGAGGGCTACGACGAGATGGTCGTGCTGCGCGACGTGCGCGTGGAATCCCACTGCGAGCACCACCTCGCGCCCATCATCGGCCGGGCGCACGTCGCCTACATGCCGAGCAAGCGCGTCGTCGGCATCTCCAAGCTCGCCCGGGTGGTGGAGATCTACGCCAAGCGCATGCAGATTCAGGAAAAGCTGACCGCCCAGATCGCCAACTGCATCAACGAGGTGCTGGAGCCGCGCGGCGTCGCCGTGGTCGTCGAGGCCGAGCACCAGTGCATGACCACGCGCGGCATCCAAAAGCCGGGCGTGACCATGGTGACCAGCCGCATGCTGGGCTCCTTCCGCAAGAACGAGGCCACGCGGCGCGAGGTGCTCGCCTTCATCAGCAATTCCGGCGGCGCCGCGCACCACGTGGGCTGAGCCGGGGCGGCCGGGGCGGCGGACCGCGCGATGATCGACCTGCGCCCCGTCCTCTTCGTCATCGGCATCCTGTTGTCGGTGCTGGCCGCCGCCATGCTGGTGCCGGCGGCCGTGGACCTGGGCTACGGCAACCCGGACTGGCAGGTCTTTCTCGCCAGCGCGGCCGTGACCGTCTTCGTCGGCGTGTCGCTGATCCTCACCACGCGCACGGGCTGGGAAGGTTTCAACATCCGCCAGGCCTTCCTGATGACGGCGCTGGCGTGGGTCGCGATCGCGTTCTTCGGCGCGCTGCCGCTGGTGTTCTCGCGCCTCGGGCTTGGCTTCACGGACGCTGTGTTCGAGGCGATGTCGGGCGTGACCACCACGGGCTCCACCGTCATGTCGGGGCTGAACGACGCGCCCCCGGGCATCCTGATCTGGCGCGCCGGCCTGCAATGGCTGGGCGGCGTCGGCATCATCGTCGTGGCGCTGGCGGTGCTGCCCGTGCTGCGCGTCGGCGGCATGCAGATGTTCCGCGTGGAAGCCTTCGACGCCGACAAGGTGCTGCCGCGCGCGGCGCAGCTCGCGGCCGGCATCGCCGGCATCTACATCGGGCTGACGCTGCTGATCGCGCTCGGCTACGGCGCCTTCGGGATGAGCGGCTTCGACGCCATCGCCCACGCCATGACCTCGATCGCCACCGGCGGCTACGGCAATTACGACAGTTCGTTCGGGCAGTGGACCGCGCCGGGTATCCACTACGTCGGCGCTCTGGCGATGATCGCGGGGTCGCTGCCGTTCGTGCAGTACCTGCGCGCGGTGCGCGGGGACGTCCTGGCCCTGGCGCGTGACCGCCAGATCCAGTGGTTCCTCGGCATCCTGCTGGCCGCCGCCGCGGTGGCGTGCCTCTCCATCTGGGACAACGGCCACCTGCCGTGGCCCGACGCGATCCGCCACGGGCTGTTCAACGTCGTTTCCCTCATGACGGGGACGGGCTACGCCTCCGCCGATTTCGGCGCGTGGGGCAGCTTCATCATGGTGCAGGCGCTGATCCTGATGTTCATCGGCGGCTGCGCCGGCTCGACCACCTGCGGCATCAAGATCTTTCGATTCCAGATCGTCTACGCCGAAGCGCAGGTGCAGGTGCGCCGGCTGATGCACCCGAACGGCGTCTTCATCCCCTACTACAACCGCCGGCCCATTCCCGACCGCGTCGCCCAGGCGGTGATGGGCTTCTTCTTCGTCTACATGATGAGCTTCGCCGTGCTGGCGATGCTGCTGGGCCTCTTGGGGCTGGACGTCATCACCGCCATCTCCGGCGCAGCGACGGCGATTTCCAACGTCGGCCCCGGTCTGGGCCCGGTGATCGGCCCCGACGGCAACTTCGCGCCCCTGCCCGACCCGGCCAAGTGGCTGCTGTGCTTCGGCATGCTGCTGGGCCGGCTGGAACTGTTCACCGTGCTGGTGCTGTTCGCGCCGAGCTTCTGGCGGGGGTGACGGCCAACCGCGGCGCAGCGCCGGCCGGATCCATCACCAGGTGATTTCCCAGTTCAGCTTCAGCTCGTGGGCCTCGCCGAACTCCCCGCGAACTTCGAGATTGCCGTCCATCCACGGCACGGCGTAGGCGAGCGACGCCGAGGGATCGCGCGCCGTGCCGGCACCGAATTGCAGCGTGAGGTCGTCGCGGTCGGTGAGGATGCGCCGCGATCGGAGCTTCAGGTCCAGGCGCGTGCGCGGATCGGCCGACGCAAGGCGTGTGCGCACGCCCGCCTGAAGGCGCGTGTGGCTGCCAAGCCGAAGCCGGGCGCCGCCCTCCAGCGCGATCCGGCCGTCATGGGTCAGCGCACGGGCGGCGAACCGCTCGGTGCCGAGTTCGAGGCCGCCGGCCACGTTGCCATCGCGCATCCCCACCGCCGCCGAGACGTTCTGTCCGTTCAACGCAAAGCCGCTGGCCTTCCCCAGAAAGCTGCTAGCTGCGTGGGCGCCCGGCGCGCGGGCGGAAAACACCTCGTCGAGCCCATCCTTGTAGCCCATGCGAAAGCCGAAGCCCTCGAAGTGGCCGCCGGCCGTCACGCGCGGGTTCGCGATGTCGCCCGCCGAAAACTGAACCCGTCCCGTCAGCGGGCCGTGCGCCACCGCTCCGGATGTCTCGGAAAGCTCGGTAACTTCAAATGCGTTCACCGCCGAAACTGACAATATTGAATAAACTAAAATCCCGAAGATGCGGACGACCGCCCACATCCATCCTTCCTCCATGGCAATTCGCCGGATACCACCCGAAGGAAGCTGATACAGGATGGGATCGATTGGATTAAGACATTCAAATTAACTTAACAATTTTCGTGTTTTGTTTAAACGGGACGACGGGCGATCACGCCAGCGGCCCGGCCCGTGCACGCTCCACAGCCTCGCGACTCCCCGTTACGCCGTCACCGGCGCCGAGGTTGCGATGCACGCCGTTCCGTCCGGTTGTGGGCCACCGTTCTGCTCGCGGCGCCGACGCCCTCGCCAAGCCCGGGGTCGCGGCCGGGAAATTGCCCAGTGGCTTGTGTTGATCCGAAAGGGGTGGGCGTATCAGGCTTGTCGCATGCAGCTTGCCCGCAAAATCCGAGTCGCGCGCGGCGTGCCGCTGGCCGCGCTGCTTGCCGTGAGCGCACTGCTCGCCTGGCCCGTGCGGCCGGCGGCGAACCCGCTGGACGAGGTCACCTTCTACACCGAGCAGTTCCCGCCGCTGAATTTCCGCCAAGACGGCCGACTCAGAGGCATCGCGGTGGACATCGCCGAGGCGGTGCTGAAGAAGGCGGGCAGCAACCAGCGGCGCGGGGATTTCCGGCTCGTGCAGTGGTCAAAGGGCTACGGCCGCGCCATGGCCCGGCCCGACACCGTGCTTTTCTCCACCGCGCGCGTGCCCGAGCGCGAGGACGATTTTATCTTCGTGGCGCCCTTCGCGCCGGCGCGCCTGGTGCTGTTCGTGCGCGAGCGCATCTCGCCCAAGCCCTCCAACGTGCGCGAGCTGATCCGAAGCGGGATCGAGGTCGCCGTGTTGCGCGACGACGTGGGCCAACAGGTGCTCCAGCGGCGCGGGGTGCCGCGCGCCCAGTTGGTGACGACGGGGAGCAAGGCCAGCGCGATCGAACTGCTTCGGCGCGAGCGCGCCGACGCATGGGCCTATTCCGCCAACGCCGGGGCCTACGCGCTCCAGCAGCACGGCCTGCGCGACGCCTACGCGATCACGCTGACGCTCAAGTCCGGCGCCAACTACTTCGCCTTCAATCCCGAGACCGACCCGGCCGCCATCCGCGCCTTCCGCAACGCCTTCTACGCCCTCAAGCGCGAAGGCCGGATCGCCGAAATCCGCAACCAGTACGTGCGGTAGAGCGAAGCCGCGTTTCCGGCCACCTGCGCGAAGCACTGCAAGTGGGCCGAGATGCAGTCCGTCTGCACGCGCCGAGTGTCGCATGATACAGGCTTCCAACAATCGCTTTCCATTATGAGAGACCCATTCGTCTCAGCATTACGCCAGTGTCGAATGACAGACGCTTCCAAAGATCATTTTTGGTCAGTGAGTAACCCGTTCGTCGCCGTGCGACGTGGGTGTCGAGTGACAGGCGCGATAAAACACGCTCGTGTTTTGGTCTTGAGAGACCCATTCATTTCGGTGCGACGCCGATGTCGAATGACAGATGTTTTCAAAGATCATCTTTGGTCGTGAGAGACCCATTCATCTCGACGATACGCCGGTGTCAAATGACAGATGGGGTAAAACTGCCAATCAGTTTTTTAGAAGCCCTGGACGCCGGTGTTGGTGGAGTATTCCCAGTGCAGGGCCTGGTCGGGGTGGACGCGGCCGTGGATGTCGTGGGCGGCGAGCGCGGCTTCGGAGAAGCCGCAGAGGATGAGCTTGAGCTTGCCGGGATAGGTGGCGACGTCGCCGATGGCGTAGATGCCGCCGACGCTGGTGGCGCAATTGGACGGGTCCACGAGCACGCGGTTGCGCTCCAGGTCCAGGCCCCACTCGGCGATGGGGCCGAGCTTGCTGGACAGCCCGAAGAAGGGGAGCAGCGCGTCGACGTCGAGGCGGCGTTCCGCGCCGTCGAGGGTGGTGACGCTCACGCCCGTCAGCCGGCCCTGATCGCCGTGCAGGGCGTGGAGCTGATAGGGCACCACGAGTTCGACGCGGTCGTCCTCGGCCTCGGCGAGGGCGCGCATGCGGGCGACGCTGTCGGGGTGGGCGCGGAACTTGTCGCGCCGGTGGACGACGTAGATCTTCTCCGCAATGTCGGCGAGCGCCAGCGTCCAGTCCAACGCGGAATCGCCGCCGCCCGCGATGGCGAGGCGCTGGCCGCGGAAGTCCTCGCGCCGGCCGACCATGTAGTGCACGCCTTCGCCCGGCCCCTGCTGCTCGTAGACGGGCAGGTCGTCCAGCGGCGGGCGCTTGGGGCCGAACGCGCCCGCGCCGGCGGCGATGACAACGGCCGTGCAGCGGATGCGCGTGCCCGCGTCCGTGCCGACGAGCCAGCCGCCGACGGCGGGTTCCAGCGTCTCCACGCGCTGACCCAGGTGGTAGCGCGGCTTGAAGGGCGCGGCCTGGGTGGCGAGGCGTTCCACCAGCCCGCTGGCGCTGATCTCGGGATAGCCGGGGATGTCGTAGATGGGCTTTTCCGGGTAGAGCGCCTGGCACTGCCCGCCGATCTCCGGCAGGGCGTCGACGACGTGCGCGCGGATGCGCAGCATGCCGAGCTGAAACACCTGAAACAGCCCGACCGGCCCCGCGCCCACGATCACCACATCGGTTTCGTGAAGCGCGCCGTCGTGCGCGGTGCTGTCGTGTGCGTCGGCGTGACTCATGACATCATCCGATCGAATGCCGGCGACGTGAGGTAGGCGGCATGGCGGCGCTTCGCAAGCGTCTTGCCGCGGCGCGGGCACCGGCGCTACACCGTGCCGCGCCAAGGTGGGAGGACCCCGTCATCGCCAACGCGCGCGCCGTCGTTGACCTGCCCGACGAGGCCGCCACCGCCGCGCTCGGCGGGCGGCTGGCACGCGTCCTGCGGGCGGGCGACGTGGTGGCGCTGCGGGGCGAACTGGGCGCGGGGAAGACGGCCCTGGCGCGCGCGGTGATCCAGGCGCTGCCGCTGCCGGACGGGGCACCCGCCGAGGAGGACGTGCCCAGCCCCACCTTCACGCTGGTCCAGACCTACGCGCGCCGGCCGGCGCCCGTGTGGCACATCGACCTCTACCGCCTGAGCGAGCCCGACGAGGTGATCGAGCTGGGCTGGGACGAGGCCCTGGCGGACGGGATCGTGCTTGTGGAATGGCCCGAGCGGGCCGGCACCCTGCTGCCCGCCGCGCGCCTGGACATCGAGCTGGCGGACGCGCCGGCCGGCGGGCGCACGGCGACACTGATCGACATCGGCGGCTGGTCCGAGCGGCTAAAGGAGGTTGCCGGGGATGGCTGAGCGCGCGGACGCCCTGACCGCCTTCCTCGCGGATGCGGGCTGGCACGACGCGGCGCGCGAGCCCATGGGCGGCGACGCCTCGGCGCGGCGCTACGAGCGATTGTCGGGCCGCGCGCGCACGGGCGTGCTCATGGACGCGCCGCCGCCGGAGGATGTGCGCCCCTTCGTCCACGTCGCCGGGGTGCTGCGCGGGCTGGGCTTCAGCGCGCCCGCGATCGAGCACGCCGACCCCGAAAACGGCTTCCTGGTGCTGGAGGACTTTGGCACGCGCACGATGGCGGCGGCGCTGGCGGACGGCACGCCCGCAGAGCCGCTGTACCGCCTGGCCACCGACACCCTGATCGCGCTGCACCGCTGCGGCGTGCCCGGCGAGGCGGCGGTGCCGAGCTACAGCGTCGATCGCTATCTGGACGAGGCGCGGCTGCTCACCGACTGGTTCTGCCCGGCGGTGGGGGTGTCGCTCTCGCGCGCGGACGTGGCGGCCTACGAGGGCGCGTGGCGGGAGGCGCTGGCGAACGCCGACCTGAGCCCGCGAACGCTGGTGCTGCGCGACTACTTCCCCGACAACCTGATGCTGTTGGAGCGGCCGGGCGTGCGGGCGTGCGGCCTGCTGGACTTTCAGGACGCCGTGACCGGGCCGGGCGCCTACGACCTCGCCTCGCTGCTGCAGGACGCGCGCCGCGACGTCTCCCCCGCCATTGAGCAAGCGATGCTGGCGCGCTACCTGAACGCCTTCCCGGAGACCGACGCGGCGGCCTTCCGCACCGCCTACGCCGTCCTGGCGGCCCAGCGCCACGCCAAGGTGATCGGCATCTTCACCCGCCTGGCCTACCGGGACGGCAAGCCCGACTACCTTCGCCACATTCCGCGTGTGTGGCACCATCTGGAAAGCTGCCTCACCGCACCGGCGCTGGCGCCCGTGGCGCGCTGGCTGGATGCCCGCGTGCCGCCGGGCGCGCGCCGCCAACCGGAGGAGTCGCCCGCATGAAGCCGACCACGGCGATGGTGCTCGCGGCCGGGCACGGCACGCGCATGCGCCCGCTGACCGCCGACACGCCCAAGCCGCTGCTGCCCGTGCTGGGCACACCGCTGATCGACTGGACGCTCGACCGCCTCGCCGCGGCCGGGATCGAGCGCGTGGTGGTCAACGCCCACCACCTGGCGGACCTGCTGGAGCAACACGTCAGCGCCCGGACGCGCCCCGCGATCACCGTGGTGCGCGAGCCCGAGCTGCTGGACACCGGCGGCGCGCTGGTGAACGCGCGCGCCCAGTTCGGGGACGAGCCGTTTTACGTCGTCAACGGCGACGTGCTGTGGCTGGACGGCGTGACGCCGGCGCTGACGCGCCTCGCCAACGCGTGGAAGGACAGCCACACCGACGCCGTGCTGCTAACCGCGCCCACGGCGCGGGCCTACGGCTACCACGGCGCGGGCGACCTGCACCTGGACTTCGTCGGCCACGTGGCCTGGCGCCACGAAACCGAGGTCGCGCCCTTCGCCTACGCGGGCGTGCAGCTGCTGCACCCGCGCCTGCTGGACGGCCTCGCCGCCAAGCCCTTCCCCATCACCGACGTCCTGCGCGCCAGCGACCGCGTCTACGGCGTGCCGCACGACGGGCTGTGGTTCCACATCGGCACGCCGGACGACCTGAAGCGGGCGGAAGCCGAGCTGATCGACCTCGGCTTCCACGCGCCCGAGGCGGCCTGACGGCATGGCCGGGGGCGCGCCCGCGCTCTACACCATCCCGCCCGGCGCGCCCTTCGCCGACGCGCTCGCGGAAGGGCTGCTCGCCCAGGCGGGCGGCGATGCGCTCGACCTGGCGCGGGCGACGGTCATTCTGCCCACGCGCCAGGCCTGCCGCACGCTGCACGAGGCGTTTCTGCGGCAGGGCCACGGCACGGCGATGCTGCTGCCGCGCCTGATCGCGCTGGGGGACGTGGACGCCGAGGAACTGCTGATCGGCGCCGACGCCGCGCTCGCGGCCGGCGGGCTGAGCGCGCAGATTCCCGAGCAGATGGCGGAAGCGCGCCGGCGCCTGCTGCTGACCCGCCTGATCCGGCAGTGGGGCGAGGCCAGCCCCGACGCCGAAACCCCGACGATCGAGCGCGCCACGCGCCTCGCCGCCGAACTCGCCCGCCTGATGGACCAGGCGGAGAACGAGGGGTTGACCCTCAACCGGGACGTGCTCGCGCGCCTCGCCCCCGAGGAACACGCCGGGCACTGGCGCCTGACGCTCGACTTCCTCACGATCGTCACCGAATGGTGGCCCGAGATCGCGCGCGAGGAAGGCGGCCGCGGCCCGGCCGAGCGCCGCCGCCGCCTGCTGCACGCCCAGGCCGAGGCGTGGCGCGCCGAACCGCCGCAGGGGCCGGTCGTGGCCGCGGGCGCGACGGGCGCGATGCCGGCCGCGGCGGCGCTGCTGGACACCGTGGCGCGCCTGCCGCAGGGCTGCGTCGTCCTGCCGGGCCTGGACCGCACGGCCGACGCCGAAACCTGGACGGCCGTGCACGACGACCCCACGCATCCCCAGCACGAGATGGCGCGGCTGCTCGCCTTCATGGGCGTGGACCGCGAGGCGGTGGGCGCGTGGCGGGCCCGGGGCGGGGAGCCGACGCCCCCGGCGCGGGCGGAGCTGGTCAACCTCGCCCTCAAGCCCGCCAGCACCACCCCCGGCTGGCGCGCGCTCACCGACGCGGGCGAGGCCGAGCGCGAGCGCCTCAAGCTCGGGGTGAAGACCGTGTCGCGCGTGGACTGCCCCGGCCCGCGCGAGGAGGCCGCGACCATCGCGCTCATGCTGCGCGAGGCGCTGACCGTGCCCGGCAAGACGGCCGCGCTGGTGACGCCCGACCGCGGCCTTGCCCGCCGCGTGGCCAGCGAGCTGCAGCGCTGGGGCATCGAGGTGGCGGATTCCGGCGGCACGCCGCTGTCGGACACCGCGCCCGGCACCTTCCTGCGCCTGACCGCGCGCATGCTGGCGGAGGGGCTGGCGCCGCTGCCGCTGCTGGAAGCGCTCAAGCACCCGCTGGCGGCGGGGGCGATGGACCCGGGCGCGTTCAAGGCCCGCGTGCGCCTGCTGGAAACCGCGGTGCTGCGCGGCCCGCGCCCCGAGGCCGGCTTCGACGCCCTGATGACGGCGGTCGAGGGCAGCCGGCACGCCGCCCGCCTCAAGCCCTGGCTGGAGCACCTGCGCGCGCTCGCCGCCGACGCCCTGGACGCGCTTTCGGCCGAGTCCGTGGGGCTGGACCGCGCGCTCGACGCCCACATGCGGTTCGCCGAGGCCCTGGCGAGCACGGACCGCCAGCCGGGCGCGGCGCGGCTGTGGGCAGGCGACGCCGGGGAGGAGGCCGCGGCCTTCGCCGCCGAGGTCACGCGCGCGGGCGACGCCGCGCCGCCCATCGCGGGCGAGGGCTACCCCGGCGTGCTCGACGGGCTGATGCAGGGCCGCGTGGTGCGCCCGCGCCACAGCGGCCACCCGCGCCTGGCGATCTGGGGGCCGCTGGAAGCGCGCTTGCAGCGCATGGACCGCATGATCCTGGGCGGGCTGAACGAGGGCACCTGGCCGGCGGAAAGCGACCCCGGCCCGTGGCTCAGCCGGCCCATGCGCACGCAGCTCGGCCTGCCGCCCGTGGAGGCGCGCATCGGCCTGATGGCGCACGACTTCGCCCAGGTCTTTTCCGCGCCCGAGGTAGTGCTGAGCCGCGCCACGCGCGTCGAGGGCACGCCGACGGTGCCTTCGCGCTGGCTGCTGCGTCTGGACGCCGTCTTGGACGCGCTCGCCCCCGACGGCGACACCGCCGTCACCCGCCTGCGCGCCGGGGAGCGCGCGTGGCTGGACTGGGCCGAGCAGCTGGACCGGCCCGCCGAGCGCGTGCCCACGCCGCGCCCGCGCCCCTGCCCGCCGGTGGATGCGCGCCCGCGCAAGCTCTCGGTGACGCAGGTGGAAACCTGGCTGCGCGACCCCTACGCGCTCTACGCCGAACACGTCCTGGGCCTGCGGGCGCTCGACCCGCTGGACGAGGACCCGGGGGCGGCCGAGCGCGGCTCGATCATCCACTGCGCCCTGGCCGAGTTCGTTGCGGCCTACCCGGACGCCCTGCCCGCCGACCCCGCCGGGGAGCTGGAACGGCTCGGCGCCCTCGCCTTCGAGCGCGAGCAGGTGCGCCCGGGCGTGCGCGCCTTCTGGTGGCCGCGCTTCCGGCGCATCGCCCGCTGGGTGGCCGAGCAGGAGCGCGCGCGCCGCGCGGACGGCGTGCGCCTGTGGCCGGAACACCGCGGCAGCCTGGAGCTGGACGTGCCGGGCGGCTTCCGGCTGACCGCGCGCGCCGACCGCGTGGAGCACTGGCCGGACGGGCGCATCGCGCTGCTGGACTACAAGACGGGCACCGTGCCCTCGGCCAAGCAGGTGCACGCGGGCGCCTCGCCGCAGCTGCCGCTGGAAGCCGCGATCGCCCGCGCCGGCGGCTTCGGGGAGGTGCCGGCCGGCGCCATCGCCGAGCTGGTGTACTGGAAGCTCACGGGCGGCGATCCGCCGGGCGCGGTCCAGTCGGTGGGCGGCAAGGAGCCCGACGCGCTGGCGGACACCGCGCTCGCCGGGCTGCGCGCCCTAGTCCAGGCCTACGACGACCCGGCCCGCCCCTACATCGCCCGCCCGCGCCCCGCGCTGGCCCCGCGCCACACCGACTACGACCACCTCGCGCGCACCCAGGCCTGGGCGGGGGATGCGTGACGCGGTGCACAGCCTCATCCCTCCCAGCCACCCGCGGGGTGGCTGGGCCCCTCCCTTCTCCCGCCGGGAGAAGGGTTGGTCGGCGCTTTCCGCGAAGCGCGGGAGCCGAACGCAAACCCTCTCCTTCAGGAGCGGGTCGATGACCCGCCAGGGTCATCGGGGTGAGGCTGTGCCCTGGCGGCGGCAACATCCCGCGTCCGGATCGGCCATGAGGACCGGCCACGCCACATGACGGGACAGAACGACCCCCACCCCGACACCCTGCGCGGTGAACGCGAGGCGCGCGCCGCCGAGCACCAGCGCGCCGCCAGCGACCCCGATGCCTCGGCGTGGGTCACGGCCTCGGCGGGCACGGGCAAGACCAAGGTGCTCACGGACCGCGTACTCAACCTGCTGCTGGCGGGCACCGAGCCGGAGCGCGTGCTCTGCCTGACCTTCACCAAGGCGGCGGCGGCGGAGATGCGCAACCGCCTGGCCGAGCGCCTCGCGGCCTGGGCCGTCGCCTCCGACGCCGAGCTGACCGACTGGCTCACCGCGCTGACCGGCGAGACGCCCGACGCCAGCCGCCTGCGCCGGGCGCGCGAGCTGTTCGCGCGCGTGCTCGACACCGCGGGCGGGATGAAGATCCAGACCATCCACGCCTTCTGCCAGACCGTGCTGGCGCGCTTCCCGCTGGAAGCCGGGGTGCCGCCGCACTTCCAGGTCATGGACGAGCGCTCGGCCGCCGAAACCCTCCAGGCCGCGCGGGAATCCGTGCTGCTGCACGCGGGCCGCGGCGACCCGCGCCTCGCCGACGCGCTGGCGGCGGTGACCGCGCACGCGGGCGAAAGCGGCTTCGACGAGTTGCTGGGCTCGCTGCTCAACCACCGCAGCCGGCTGGTGCGCCTGCTGAGTCGCGAGGGCGGCGTCGACACCGTCATCGCCCGCATCTTCGACCACCTGGGCGTCCACCCCGAGGAAACGCCCGACAGCGTGCGCCGCGACGGCTGCGCGCCCGATGCGGGCGACGGGCCGGACGAGGCCGCGCTGCGCCTCGCGGTCGAGGCGATGAAGCAGGGCACCGCCAAGGAGGCCGGCAAGGCCGACGGCCTGCGCGCTTGGCTGGACGCCGATGCGGCCCGCCGCGCCGAGCGCTACGGCGAGCACCGCGCGCTCTTCCTGACGCAGGCCGGCGAGGTTCGCAGCACGCTGCTCACCAAGGCGGCACGCGAGGTGGGCGGCGCGCAAGCGGCGATGGAGGCAGAGGCCGAACGGCTGCTGCGGCTGGAAGCGCGCATGAACGCGGCCACGGTGGCCCACGCCACCACGGGGCTGCTGCGCCTGGGCGCGGCGGTGCTGGACGCCTACCACGCCCGCAAGCGCGCCCAAGCGCGCATGGACTACGACGACCTCGTGCTCACCGCGCGCGACCTGCTGTCCCAGCCCACGCGCGCGGCCTGGGTGCTGTTCAAGCTGGACAACGGGCTGGACCACGTGCTCATCGACGAGGCCCAGGACACCAGCCCGGAACAGTGGGACGTGGTGCAGGCGCTGACGGCCGAGTTCTTCGCCGGCGAGGGCGCGCGCGAGGCGGGGGCGCGCAGCGTCTTCGCCGTCGGCGACGCCAAGCAGTCCATCTATTCCTTTCAGCGCGCCGACCCGGCCGCCTTCGCGCGCATGCACGACCACTTCGCCGAGCGCGCGCGGGACGCCGAGCAAGCCTGGCGGCCCGTGAACCTCCAGGTGTCCTTTCGCGCCACGGACGCCGTGCTCTCGGCCGTGGACGCCGTGTTCGCCCGCCCGGACGCCGCCGAGGGCGTGGTCGAGGGCGACGAACGGCTGCGCCACGATCCCGTGCGCGTGGGCCACGCCGGGCGCGTGGAACTCTGGCCCACGGTCGCACCCGCCGGCGAAAACGAGCACGACCCCTGGCAGCCGCCCGACGAGCCGGAACCCGACGCGCCGCCGGCCACGCGCCTCGCCCGCCTGATCGCCGCCCGCATCGCGGGCTGGGTGGGCGGCGACCCCGACGGCTGGCTGGCCGCGCGCGGGCGGCAGATGCAGGCGGGCGACGTGCTCGTGCTGGTGCGCCGGCGCACCGCCTTCATGGGCGAGTTGGTGCGCGCGCTGAAGCAGCGCGAGGTGCCGGTCGCGGGCGTGGACCGCATGGTGCTCACCGAGCAGCTGGCGGTGCGCGATCTCGTGGCGCTGGGGCGCTTCCTGCTGCTGCCCGAGGACGACCTGACGCTCGCCTGCGTGCTCAAGGGGCCGCTGATCGCGCTGGACGAGGACGCGCTCTTCGCGCTGTGCCACGGACGCAAAGGCACGCTCTGGGACGCGCTGCGCGACCGCGCCGGGGAGCGTGCGGATTTCGAGCGCGCCTTCACGCGCCTGAACGAGCTGCTGGACCGCGCCGACTTCGTGCCGCCGCACGAGCTGTTCGCCCGCATCCTTGGGGCGGAAGGCGGGCGCGCGGCCATCCTGGCGCGCCTGGGCGCGGAGGCGAACGAGGCCATCGACGAGTTCATGCAGCTCGCCCTGGCCTACGAGCGCGAGCACGTCCCCTCGCTGGAAGGCTTCCTGCACTGGCTGGAAGCGGGCGCGCAGGAGGTCAAGCGCGAGGCCGAGCACGCCGGCAACGCCGTGCGCATCATGACGGTGCACGGCGCCAAGGGCCTCCAGGCGCCGGTCGTCATCCTGCCCGACACCACCCAGCCGCCCGAGCAGCGCGAGAAGCTGCTGTGGGACGAGGCGACCGGCCTCGCCCTGTGGCCGCCCAAGAAGGCCTACGAGGAAGCCCAGAGCACGGCGCTGCGCGAGGCGGCTGAAGCGAGCCAGGCGCGCGAGTACCGCCGCCTGCTCTACGTCGCCATGACGCGCGCCGAGGACCGCCTCTACGTCACCGGCTGGCGCACCAACAAGACGCCGAGCGGCACGGCCTGGTACGACATGGTCGCCGAGGGCCTGGCGGACGTCGCCGAGCCGGTGGATTTCGACTTCACCGCCACGATCCCCGACGGCTGGACCGGGGAGGGCCTGCGCCTGGACACGCCGCAGCGCGCCGCGCCCAAGGACCCCAAACCGCCCCGCGCCGAGGGCGAGAGCGCGGGCGAGCTGCCGGACTGGGCGCGCACGCCGCCGGCCGCCGAGCCGCGCCCGCCGCGACCGCTCGCCCCCTCGCAGCAGTCGGAACGCGAGCCGCCCGTGCGCTCGCCGCTGCAACCGGGCGAGGCCGACGCTTTCCAGCGCGGGCGACTGGTCCACCGCCTCTTGCAGACGCTGCCGGACCTGCCGCCGGATCAGCGCGGCGAGGCCGCCGACCGCTTCCTGGCCGATCCGGCGCATGGGCTGAGCTCGGGCGCGCAGCGCGAGCTGCGCGACGAGGTGCTGGGCGTCGTCAACGCGCCGCGGCACGCGCACCTCTTCGGCCCCGGCAGCCACGCCGAGGTGCCGGTGGTGGGCCTGCTGGACGGGCGCGAGCCGGTGTCCGGCCAGGTGGACCGGCTGGTCGTCACCGACACGGCCGTGGTGATCGTCGACTACAAGACCAACCGCCCCCCGCCCGCGCATCCCGAGGAGGTGTCCGAGGTCTACCGCCGCCAGCTCGGCACCTACGCGCGCCTGCTGGAACAGGTCTATCCGAGGCGGCGCGTGGAGACCTGGCTGCTGTGGACGGACGGGCCGACGCTGATGCCCATCGAGCCCATCAAGCCGGCCTGACCGGAATTCAAGCGCGCGTGACCCGACCACCCGTGGGGGTCAGCTTGACCCCTTTCCGGGGCCTGCCTAGGTTCCGATGCAGATCATTCGGCGGCCACGGAGGGGCCCTTTCACGATGGCGATGGTACACACCAGCGACACAAGCTTCGACCAGGACGTGCTCAAGTCCAGCAAACCCGTGCTCGTGGACTTCTGGGCCGAGTGGTGCGGCCCCTGCAAGACGATCGCGCCCGTGCTGGAGGAGCTGTCCGACGAGCTCGACGACCGCCTGACGGTCGCCAAGGTCAACATCGACGACAACCCGGGCACGCCGCAGACCTACGGCATCCGCGGCATCCCCACGCTGATGCTGTTCAAGGGCGGCGAGGTCGCCGGCACCAAGGTCGGCGCGGTGTCCAAGAAAGAACTCAAGGAGTGGGTCGAGCAGTTCACCTGACCCGGTCCGCAGCGGACCTGTGAACGCCGCTGCCCGGCTCTTACAGACGCCGCTGCCCGCCCTTGGGTGGCGGCGTCTTTTGTGTCAGCCCCGCGGCGCGGCGGCCAAACCCATCACGCCGCGGCCGGCGCGTCCGGGTTGGGGAGCGTGACGTGGACGGCCGTGCCCCCGTCCGGCCGCGCCTCGATGCGCAGGTCGCCGCCGTGGGCGGTCGCCAGCGCCTTGGCCAGCGAGAGGCCGATGCCGAGCCCGGCCTGATGGCGGGTGTACGCCGTGGTCGGCTGCACGAAGGCCTGCACGGCTTCCGACGCGACGTCCTCGGACATGCCCGGCCCGTCGTCCGCCACGGTGAAGGTCACCCCGCCGCCGGTCTGCGGCGCGGCCACGACGCGCACCGTGCCTGCGGGATCGCCGTGCTGCGCCGCGTTGGCGAGCAACTCGTCGGCGATGCGCTGCAGGCAGCGGCGATCCACCACGGCCGGCATGCGCCCGGATTGCAGCTCCACGTCGATGGCGGGCGCGCGTTCCCCCGCCCGCGAGGCCGCGCGTTCGGCGGCGTCGGTGAGGACTTGGGCCGCGTCGAGGTCCGTGGGCGTGATCTCGGCCTCACCCGCCACGGCGCGCGTCAACTCCAGCAGGCGCGCCACGAGCGTCTGCATCTGCCGCCCGGTGGCGGCGAGGGTGTCGATGTACTCGCGGTAGCGCGAATCGCCCAGCGGGCCGTGCACCTCCTGCTCCAGCAGGTCGGTGAAGCCCAGGATGGCGTTGAGCGGCGTGCGCAGCTCGTGGCCGACGGTGGCGAGGAAGCTGGTCTTGGCGCGGCTGGCGGCCTCCGCCTCTTCCGCCAGGGCGTCGCTGCGTTCCACCGCCGCCTGGAGCTCGGCGTTGCGGCGCTCCAGCTCCTGCCGCAGCCAGGCCTCGTTGGCTTCGGCGGCCTTGCGCTCGGTGATGTCCACGACCGAGGCGACGACGTGCGAGCCGCTGTGCAGCTCCAGCGGCACCAGGCCGATTTCCACCGGCACGCGTGAACCGTCGCGGCGCTCGGCTTCCAGGTCGCGCTGCCGGCCCATGCTCCGTGCCGACGGCGCCGCGGCGTAGCCCTCGCGCTGACGGGCATGCCCCTCGCGGCTTTCCTTCGGCACGAGCCGGTCGACCGACATGCCCATCAGCTCGTCGCGGCGGTAGCCGAAGATGCGCACGGCCTCTTCGTTGACGAGGCCGATGGTGCCGTCCGCGTCCACCATGAGCATGCCGGCGGGGGCATACTCCACGACCTGCCGGATCATTTCCTCGCTGTCGCTGTGTTCCGCAGCATCGCGCGCCACCCCGACGAAGCCGGTGAGCTGGCCCGACTCGTCGCGCATGGGCTCAAGGCTCACCTCCATCGTGAAGGGGGAGCCGTCCGGGCGCGTTTCGCGCAACCACACGGGCCCGACGGGCTCGCCGCGCTCCAAGCCGGAGCGCAGCTGGGAGCGCTGGTGCGCGTCCGCCGCCACCTCCAGCCGGCGCAGGCTGCGGCCCGCGACGGCGCTGGCGGCGTCGCCGGTCATGGCCTCGAAGCGGGCGTTGACCGCGGTGATCCGGGGCCCGCCATTTGTGAAGTCCGCGTTGGCGAAAAACAGCGCGTCCTGGCTACGCGCGGCGGGGAGCCGCCATGGCTCGGCGGCGGCGGGGTCTGGCTGCATGCGTAGGGGTCACCGTGGCCATCTGTCGTTCACATTCCTGAAATACCGTACGCCCAAAGTGGGAATACTTTCAACCTGAAAATTAGAACGGTTGGAAATTTCGCGTGGGATGCGCGCGTCTCGGGATGGCGTCCGCCGCGCCAATCGCGGACAGCCAGTCGGCCAAGGGCGCAAAGTCCCACCGCGACTGTCTGCGTCAAGTTGAACATAGATGAACAAAACAGGGTTCTTGGTCATCGCGGGCATATGACGCACACACCCGCGCGCCCACACCACCAGCGGACCCGGCCATGAACGACTTCGGCGCCGCCTTCGCCACCGCGTTCGAGTTGATTGCCGCGCTCGACCCAGACCTCGTGCAGATCGTGCTGCTGTCCCTGCGCGTGAGCACCCAGGCCGTGCTGGTGGCGGCGGTCATCGGGCTGCCCCTCGGGGCGTTGCTGGCGATCTACCGCTTTCCCGGGCGCACGCCGGCGCTGGTGCTGCTCAACGCCCTGATGGGGCTGCCGCCGGTCGTCGCCGGGCTGGTGATCTACCTGCTGCTCTCGCGCGCCGGACCGCTGGGCGAGCTGGGCCTGCTGTTCACGCCGCGCGCCATGATCGTCGCGCAGGCGGTGCTGGTCACACCCATCGTCGCCGCGCTGACGCGCCAGGCCGTCGCCGAAACCGACGCCGTCTACCGCGAGCAGCTCGCCTCCTTCGGGCTGCGCCGGCCCGCGATGATCCACACGCTGCTGTGGGAGTCGCGCCACGCCATCGTGGTGGCGCTGCTGGCGGGCTTCGGCCGCGCCATCGCCGAGGTGGGGGCAGTCTTCATCGTCGGCGGCAACATCGACGGCGTCACGCGCGTGATGACCACCGCGATCGCGCTGGAAACCGCGCGCGGCGACCTGGAACTCGCGCTCGGCCTGGGCGTGATCCTGGTGACGCTCGCCGTGCTGGTGAACGCCGCCGCCATGGGCCTGCGCGCGCTGAGCGCGCGCGGCCAGGGGTGAGGGCCGGACCATGCCGCGCGACACCGCCCCCGAAAGCGACAACCCGCTGCTGCCCCTGGACGTGCGGGGCGTGCGCCTGCGCCGGGGCGACACGCCCGTGCTGGACGGCCTGGACATGCACCTGGCGCAGGCCACGCGCAGCGTCCTCATTGGCCCCAACGGCGCGGGCAAGAGCGTCACGCTGCGGGTGCTGCACGGCCTGATCGAACCCGACGCGGGCGCGGTGCGCTGGGCCGGCCAGCCGCCCGCCCGCGCGGTGCGCATGCGTCAGGCCATGGTGTTCCAGCGCCCCGTGATGCTGCGCCGCTCCGCCGCCGCCAACGTCGCCTATGCGCTGCGCGTCCACGGCGTGCCGCGCCGCGAGCGCCGCCGCCGCGTGGCCGAAGAACTCGACCGCGCCGGGCTGGCCCACCTCGCCCGCCGACCCGCCCCCGCGCTGTCCGGGGGCGAGCAGCAGCGCCTCGCCATCGCGCGCGCCTGGGCGACACGCCCCGCCGTCATGCTGCTGGACGAGCCCACCGCCAACCTCGACCCGGCGGGCGCGCACGCCGTTGAGGCCCTGATCGCCGAGATCCACGCCAGCGGCGCCAAGATCGTCATGACCACGCACGACATGGCCCAGGCGCGCCGCCTGGGCGAGGACGTGCTGTTCATGCACCGCGGCCGGCTGGTGGAGCACACCCCGGCCGAGACCTTCTTCACCGCCCCGCGGACGGACGACGCCCGCGCCTTCGCCGAGGGGCGGCTGCTGTTGTGACCATCCACCCCAAAACCGAAAAAGGTGCACCCATGCGCCACCTGACACGTTTCGCCGCGGCGGCATTGGCCGTGCTGGCACTGGCGGTCCAGAGCCCGGCCCAAGCGGGCGAGGACCGCGGCCACATCATCGTGCAGTCCACCACCTCCACCGAGGCGTCGGGGCTGTTCGACCACATCCTGCCCAGGTTCGAGTCCATGACCGGCATCGACGTGCGCGTCGTCGCCGTCGGCACGGGCCAGGCCATCGAGAACGCCCGCAACGGCGACGGCGACGTGCTGCTCGTCCATCATACGCCGGGCGAGCTGAAATTCGTCGCCGACGGCTACGGCGTTCGCCGCTTCGGGCTGATGTACAACCAGTTCGTCATCGTCGGCCCGAAGGCCGATCCGGCCGGCGTCAACGGCATGTCCAACGCCGCCAAGGCGCTGTCGAAGATCGCGGAGTCCGGGGCCGCCTTCGCCTCGCGCGGCGACGACAGCGGCACCCACCGGGCCGAGCTGGCGCTGTGGGACGCCACGGACATCGACGTCGAGTCCGCCGGGAGCTGGTACCGCGAGACCGGCGCCGGCATGGGCGAGACGTTGAACACGGCCGTGCAGATGGGCGCCTACACGCTCACCGACAGCGGCACCTGGCTGAACTTCGAGAACAAAGGCGACTACACGATCCACGTGAAGGGCGACACGCGCCAGCAGAACCAGTACGGCGTGATGGTCGTGAACCCCGACAAGCACGACCACGTGAAGGTGCAGAAGGCCCAGGCCTTCGTGGACTGGCTCGTGTCCGCGCCGGGCCAGCGCGCCATCGCCAGCTACACGATCGACGGCCAGCAGGCGTTCACGCCCAACGCCCGCTGATTGCGGCCACGCAGCGAGGCCGGTGACGGCGTCATTCCGCTGCTGCCCGCTGGTCGCCGCGCTCGACTGGGCAGGCCGAGCCGTGGCAGCGCTCGCGGTCACAGAAGCGGCAGGCGATGTCGCCGTCCTGCGCCAGCCGCGCCAGCATCGCGTCCAGCAGGGTGTCGAGCTGCTGCTTTTCCGTCTTGTTCAACACGTTGACGGCATCGCGCAGCGTCGTCAGCCGGCGCTCCTGAAGGTCGGCGGCCGTGCGCTTGCCCGCCTTGGTGATCTTGAGCGGCACCGCGCGCCCCGTGCGTGAGCGCCGCGCCACCAGCCCCGCCGTCACCAGCTTGTCCACCAGCCGCTGACACGCCGGCTGCGACAGCCCGATGGCGGCCGCGAGCTGCGTGGTGGTGTGCGGGCCGCGCTGGGCCAGGGTGAGCAGCGCCGCCGCGCCGCTGTCCGACACCTCGCCCGAAGCCTGCCGGCCGCGGTCGTCCAGCAGGGTCGTCAACGCCCCGAGCTTGTTGGCGATCAGTTTCTTTTGCATGCGGCATGCATATCATGTGTCAGGCGTCGATTCCAGGGAACGCCAATGATGCGGCGGGCCACATTTCCCTGGCCGGGATGTCCGCTGTCGCGCCCGCCGGGATCGCCCCGAACCGGCCGAAAAGAGTTCGAACGACAGCATCGGACGCAAGTTCGCGCCCAGCTACATGGACCACCGGAACGACAGGAGTCGCGGGCCGAAAGCCCGCTCGTCCGGTGGTAACGGGCATCCGCGCCCGTTTTCGAAAAGACGGCCGATGCTGTACCCGGTCAACTCCGGCCAACGTGGGATGGAATCCTACAATCCCGGCGGACGTCCGGCATAGCCCCGTTGTACACTTATGCATACTGCATGCATGCGAATTCTAGCGTGCACAACCGCCTTACAGCCAGCCCCGCGCCTTGAAGAGGACGTAGGGCAGCACGGCGGAAATCAGCATCAACACAAGCGCCAGCGGATAGCCGAAGCTCCAGCTCAGCTCGGGCATCACCTCGAAGTTCATGCCGTAAATGCTGGCGATCAGCGTGGGCGGCAGGAAGATCACGGCCACCACCGAGAAGATCTTGATGATGGCGTTCTGCTGGATGCTGATCATGCCCAGCGTGGCGTCCAGCAGAAAGGTGACCTTGCTGTTGAGGAAGGCGGCGTGGTCGGTCAGCGAGGCGATGTCCTGGGCGACCGTCATCAGCCGGCTCGCCGCCGCGCGGTTGCCGTCGAAGAGGTCGAGCTGGCGCGCGAAGGCGGTCACGCGCGAGAGCGACAGCAGGCTTTCCCGCGCCTTGGAGACGAGATCGCCCAGCCGCCCGATGCGCCCCAACAGCGCCCGGTAATCGTGGTCGCTGGCCTTGGTGCGCTCGGCGAACACCTCCTGCGACAGGCGGTCCAGATCGCTGCGCAAGCGCTCCAGCACGTCGGCGATGCGCTCGATGATGCTGTCCAGCAGCGCCGCGAAGGCGCTCGGCGCGGCGGTGCACATCTGCGGCTGGCGGCGGATGTCGCGCTCGAACGCGGTGAAGGCCTGGAGGTCGGCGTGGCGCACGGTGATCAGGCGCGAGGCCGTGAGCACGAAGGTCACCGTGGCGCTTTCCGGCGGCGCGGCGGCGCTGCGCACGATCGTGCCCGTCAGGAAGGAGGTGCCGCTGTCCGTGTAGAGGCGGGAGGAGGACTCGATCTCCTCGCGCTCGGCCCGGGTCGGGATGTCGATCGCCAGCGCGCGCTCCACCAGCCGCTCCTCCGGCCCGGTGGGCTGGTAGAGGTCGATCCACACCGCCTCGGGCGGTAGCGCCTCGACCGCCGCGGCGTCGACCTCCTCCACGTGTAGCCGTCCCTCATGGACGCTGAAGGCGCGCAGCATGAAACATCCCCCTGCCCGTGTGCGGCGCGAGGGATACCAGATGCGGCGGCGCACCGCGATCCGGTGACGCCGCTCAACCCGCCGTTTTGGCGTCGTAGCGGCAGACGTCGCGCACGACGCACTGCCCGCACCTGGGCTTGCGCGCCGTGCAGGTGTAGCGGCCGTGCAGGATCAGGAGGTGGTGCGCGTCCTTCTTGAAGCGCGCCGGCACCACGGCCTGAAGCGCATCCTCCACCGCGCGCACCGTCTTGCCCGGCGCCAGGCCGGTGCGGTTGCACACGCGGTAGATGTGCGTGTCCACGGCGATCTCGGGCTCGCCGAAGGCGGTGTTGCGGATGACGTTGGCGGTCTTGCGCCCCACGCCCGGCAGCTTCTCCAGCGCGGCGCGCTCGCGCGGGACCTCGCCGCCGTGCTCGTCCACCAGCTTGCGGCACAGCGCCACGACGTTGCGGGCCTTGTTGTTGTAGAGGCCCAGGTTGCGGATGTGCGCCTTGATGCCCTCCTCGCCCAGCTCGAGCATGGCCTCGGGCGTCGCCGCCTCGCGGAAGAGCGTGGCCGTGGCCTTGTTCACGCCCACGTCCGTGGACTGCGCGGAGAGCACGACCGCGATCAGCAGCGTGAAGGGATCAAAGTACGTCAGCTCGCTGTCCGGCGCGGGGATGACCTCGGCCAAGCGCGCGAAGAAGCGCTCGATCTCGTCGGGGGTAAGCTCGCTGGCAGACATGGCCGCGGAGTGTAGGGTGGCGCCGCCGCTTCGCCAATCGGCGAGCCGCATTGCGTGGCGCGGCGGGCTATGCAACCGTTCGCGGCGATGAGCGTGCAAACGAAGTCCGAACGGCCCTGCTGGTGGCGGATGGCCGTGGCGCCGGGCACGGTGCGCGTGGCCACGGTAACGGCGCTGGTCGTCGGCCCCATCCTCACGGCCATCAACCAGTGGGGCGCGTTGACGGGCGGCGCCGATTTGAATTGGATCAAGGTGGCGCTGACCTTCGCCGTGCCCTACGCGGTGTCCACCGTGAGCGCGGCGCTGAACGCCTGCCGCGACGCGGCGGGTTCGTAACCGGCTTGCCGGGCGGCGGGGCGAGACCATGTCGCAGACCATGGCTACACCGGCCCACGAGGGCATCGAAACGCACGCCCATCACGGCGACGGCGTGGTGTTCGACGCCATCCTGACGCCGCACCGCTCGCTCTCGCGCCGGGGCTTCGCGCTGGTCATGGGCGTCTTCGCGGCGCTGAGCTTCGGCGTCGGCACGGCCTTCTTCCTGGCCGGCGCGTGGCCCGTGCTGGGGCTGTGCGGGCTGGAGGTCCTGCTCGTCTACGCCGCCTTCAAGGCCAACTTCCGCGCCGCGCGCATGTACGAGACGGTGACCGTCACGCGCGACGACCTGACGGTGGCGCGCGTGAGCCCGCGCGGCGACGCCCAGCACTGGCGGTTTCAGCCCGCGTGGCTGCAGGTGTGGATGGACGACCCGCCGCGCCACGACAGCCAGCTTACGCTGCGTTCGCACGGCCGCAGCCTGACCATCGGCACCTTCCTCACCGCCCACGAGCGCGCCGACTTCGCCCGCGCCCTGCGCGGCGCGCTGGACCGCGCGCGCCAGCCGGAGCCGATGGTCGGCTAGAGCATCGTGCGTGAAATCGTGTTTGCCAAGAAGGTCGGAAACCTCACGCTAGATTCCTGTTTTTCCTGTGCGAGCAGATTCACGCACGAGCAAGCGGAATCACGTGAGTGATTCCGCGTTACGGCGATCTGCTCTAACGGCGCGCCCGACGGTTTGCGTCCGGCGGCGCGGGGGCTTACATCTCGCGGAACACCCCGCGCCCTGACATGCGCCGCATTCGCCGCCCGCGAGCGCGAATGCGCATCAGCCCAGGAGGACCCATGACGCGCAACCGCCCCGTGACCCGCAGCGACGTGGAGCAGATCGTCGGCAAGCTGGACGACACCCAGATCGCCGAGATCATCGCCACCAAGGCGACGGTCGCGGAGCTGGTGGAAGCCAGCCAATGGGTTCTCACCAACGACACGCCCGGCATTCACCGCCACAAGAGCCCGCGCGTGAACCGCCTGTGCGAGATCATCGACTCCGCCCGCCCCGACGACGACGTGGAGTAACGCCAGCGCCGGGGCGGGCCGCCTACGACGCCGCGACCTGCTTGGTTTGCGCGTGCTCGCCGCTGTCGGGCTCGGCCGGCAGCTCGCAGGTGATGCGCGTGCCCGCGTCGGGCTGCGAGTCGATCGCCACCCGGCCACCGTGCAGTTCGATCAAGCTCTTCACCAGGGACAGCCCGAGACCCGGCCCGCCCTTGCGCGGGTGGCCGCGCTCGAACTTCTCCAGCACGCGCGCCTGATCGGCGTCGCGGATGCCCACCCCGGTGTCGCTGACGCTGAGCCGCACCGTGCCGTCCGTCCGCTCGGCGGCCAGCGTCACCTGCCCGCCGTCCGGGGTGAAGTTGAAGGCGTTGGAGAGCAGGTTGAACAGCGCCTGCTTGAGCCGGCGCGGATCGGCCTCGATCGTGCCGATGTCGGGCGGATAGGACACCATCAGCCGCAGGCCGCGGCTGCGCGCGCGCTCGTGCGCCAGGGTGTAGAGATCGTCGAAGAGCTGGGCGACGGAGACCGTCTCACGCTCCAGCTCCATGTAGCCCGCCTCGATCGTCGCCAGGTCCAGGATATCGTTGACCAGGCCGATGAGGCGCTGGGACGAGGTGACGATGGCGCGCGCATAGTCTTCCTGGCGCGTGTTCAGCTCGCCGAAGAACTGGTTCTGCAGGATCTCCGCGAATCCCACGATGGCGGTGAGCGGGGTGCGCAGCTCGTAGGAGACGTTGGCGATGAACTCGGATTTCAGCCGGTCCGCCGTCGCCAGGGCCTCGGCGCGTTCGCGCAGGGCGCGCTCGACCCGCGTGGTGTCGGTGACGTCCAGGTAGGTGAACAGGCTCTGCCCGTCCGGCAGCGGCACCTGCGACCAGTCCAGCACGCTGCCGTCGGGGCGTTCCATGCGCCCGCCGCGCGCGTCCGGCTCGCTCGCCCGCCCGGCCAGGCGCTCGCGCCGCGTTCGCCAGTCGTCCCGCCCCTCGGGCAGGAGATCGCGGCAGGCGTCCAGCAGCTCGCGCACGTGCGGGCGCCCCGCCACGGTGGCCGGGGACAGGTGCCAAATGCGCGTGTAGGCCTGGTTGCACAGCGTCAGGCGCCCGTCGGCGCCGAACACCGCCACGCCCTCGTAGAGGTGGTCGATCGTCTCCCGCTGCACCTCCATGAGGGTGTTCACGTCGCGCTCCAGCGAGAGGCGGTCCGTCACGTCGTCGTAGAGCACGAGCACGCCGCCGAGCGCGTGCGGGATCATGCGCACCTGAAGCGTGCGTCCGTCCGGGCAGTGCAACTGATCCGTCTGCGGCTCCAACAAATTCTGCATACGGGATATGCAGTCGCGCTTATAGGCGCGGAAATCCGCCTGTTCGGGCAGGCGGCGGCGCTCGCGCAGCGCCTCGATGACGTCGGTGACGTGGGGCTCGCCCGCGAAAACGGAGTCGGGCACGTCCCAAATCTGGCTCACCGCGCCGTTGGCGTAGCGCACCCGCAGGTCGGCGCCGTAGACCACGACGCCGGTGTCCAGGCTGTCCAGCACCTGCTGCTGCGCCTGCCGCAGCCGCCGCAGTTCGTGGCTCAACTCGTCGGCGCGGGTTCGGTCCGTCGCCATGCCGACGAAGGTTCCGTCCGACAGCGGCACCTCGCTCATGTGCAGGCAACGCCGCTCGCCGTGGAGCACCACGCGCTTCTCGGCCGTGGCGACGGCGCGCTCGCGGCGGGCGCATTCCGCCAGCGCCTGCCCGGCCGAGGGGTCGCCGCCGTCCTGCAATTCCACCTGCTCGCGCACGACCGCCCGGGCGCTTTGCTGGACCGCATCGGCGTAGGCGCGGTTGCAGGCGGCCAGGCGCAGGTCGGTGCCGCGGCGCCAGACGGGCAGCGGCAGGGCGTCGACGGCCTCGCCCAGCGACACCGCCCGCGCTTCCGCGTGGCGGCGCGCTTCCTCGCGCTCGGTGACATCGGTGAACCAGACGGTGGAGCCCGCGGGGCCGGCGTTGCCCTCGGCCATCAGCCAGCGCCCGCCGTCGGCGGTGGCGAGCGTCATGGCGAACCGACTGCCGTGAAACGACAATTCGTCGAACGACGCCTTCAGCGCGTCGGCGTCCCGCCCGGCGAATGCCGGGCGCACGTCCTCGGCGCCGGCGGCGGAGCGGGTGAGGCCGAGCATCTCCCGAAGGCGGGCGTCGGCGGCGGGCGCTTCGATCTGGGGGGCCAGCGGCGCCGCGGGGGCGTCACGGATCAAGGCGTCCAGGTCGGCGCGCTCGCGCTCGGTGCGCGCCAGCCGCTCGCGCGTCGCCAGCCAGCGGGCGCGATACATCGCGGCCGCACCCACGCCGGCGGCGGCCATCACGATCGCCAATGCCAGGAGCGCGCCGGCCCCGGTCACGGTCCGCCCATCCCCGCGATGCGGCGCAGTCGGCGGGACGCCGCCACCTCATCCCCCGGATGATCCGTCCACAGCGGAAAAGTTTACAAAACGTTACCCAACCGGGCAACGGGCGGCCGGCCGATTCGCCGGCGCAAAAGCGAAAAAAGGCCGCGGCGCTCATGGCGAACGCCGCGGCCTCCGGGCCTGATACAGGCTCTGAATCAGTAGCGGTACGCGTCGCTCTTGAACGGGCCGTCCTTGGGCACGCCAAGGTAGTCGGCCTGCTTGTCGGACAGCCGCGTCAGCTTGGCGCCGATGCGCGAGAGGTGCAGGCGCGCCACGTCCTCGTCCAGGTGCTTGGGCAGGACGTAGACGTCGCGGGCGTACCGCTCGTGGTTCGCCCACAGCTCCATCTGCGCCAGCACTTGGTTGGTAAACGAGGCGGACATGACGAAGCTGGGATGCCCGGTGGCGTTGCCCAGATTCAGCAGCCGGCCCTCGGAGAGCAGGATAATGCGCTTGCCGTCGGGGAACTCGACCTCGTCCACCTGCGGCTTGACGTTGTGCCAGGTGTGGTTGCGCAGGCCCTCGACCTCGATCTCGTTGTCGAAGTGGCCGATGTTGCCGACGATGGCGCGGTCCTTCATGGCACGCATGTGGTCGGCCGTGATGACGTCGCTGTTGCCGGTGGCGGTGATGAAGATGTCGCCCAGCGGGGCGGCATCGTCCATCGTCGTGACGTCGTAGCCTTCCATCGCGGCCTGGAGCGCGCAGATGGGGTCGACCTCGGTGACCATCACGCGGCAGCCGGCGTTGCGCAGGGACTGCGCCGTGCCCTTGCCGACGTCGCCGAAGCCGCAGACCACGGCACGCTTGCCCGCCATCATCACGTCGGTGGCGCGGCGGATGCCGTCCACGGCGCTCTCGCGGCAGCCGTAGATGTTGTCGAACTTGGACTTGGTGACGCTGTCGTTGACGTTGATGGCCGGCACCTTGAGCGAGCCCTCGCGCGCCATGCGGTAGAGGCGCGCCACCCCCGTCGTGGTTTCCTCCGACAGCCCGACGACGGCCGCTTCCATCACGTCCGGATAGGTGTCGTGCAGGCGCGCCGTCAGGTCGCCGCCGTCGTCCAGCAGCAGATTTGGCCGCCAGCCGTCGGGGCCGAAGATGGTCTGGTCGATGGCCCACCAGTAGCTGTCCTCGTCCATGCCCTTCCAGGCGAAGACGGGCACGCCCGTGCTGGCGATCGCGGCGGCGGCGTGGTCCTGCGTGGAAAAGATGTTGCAGGACGACCAGCGCACCTCGGCGCCGAGCGCCACGAGGGTCTCGATCAGCACGGCCGTCTGGATCGTCATGTGCAGGCAGCCGGCGATGCGCGCGCCCTTCAGCGGCGCATCCGAGCTGTGGCGCTCGCGCAGCGCCATCAGGCCGGGCATCTCGGTCTCCGCAATGGCGATTTCCTTGCGGCCCCAGTCGGCCAGGGAGATGTCGGCGACGCGGTAGTCGGTGTGGCTCGTCATCCGGTCCTCGTTTCGATGGGGGTGGCCTGCGCCGTCAGAGCATCGTGCATAAAATCGTGTTGGCCGAGAACGCCGAAAACCTCACGATAGGTCCGTGTTTTTCCAGTGCGAGCAGATTCACGCACGAGCAAGCAGAATCACGCCGGGGCGGCCACGGTGGCGTGGGCGTGTCATCCCGAACAAGCTGATTCTGCTTTACGGCGATCTGCTCTAACCCGCGACCGTTTCGCCGGCCTCGGCCCGCAGGGTCTCGGCGCGGTCGGTGCGCTCCCAGCTCAGGTCGATGTCGCTGCGCCCGAAATGGCCGCCGCTGGCCGTCTGGCGGTAGATCGGCCGCAGCAGGTCCAGCATCTGCACGATGCCCTTGGGGCGGAAGTCGAAGTGGGCGCGCAGCAGCGCCTCGATACGGGACTCGGGGATGCGCGCGGTGCCCATGGTGTTGACGTGCACCGACACCGGCCGCGCCACGCCGATGGCGTAGGCGAGCTGGACCTCGCAGACGTCCGCCAGGCCGGCGGCGACGACGTTCTTCGCGGCGTAGCGCGCGGCGTAGGCGGCGGAGCGGTCGACCTTGCTCGGGTCCTTGCCGGAGAAGGCGCCGCCGCCGTGGCGGCCCACGCCGCCGTAGGTGTCGACGATGATTTTGCGCCCGGTGAGGCCGCAGTCGCCGTGCGGGCCGCCGACGACGAAGCGCCCGGTCGGGTTGACCAGATACTCCGTCCCGCGCGCGATCATCTCCGCCGGCATGACCGGCTTGACGATCTCCTCGATCACGCCCTCGCGGAGGGTTTCGTGGTCCACCTCGGGTGTGTGCTGGGTGGAGAGCACGACGGTTTCGACCGCCGCGGGCTTGTCGTTCTCGTAGCGCACCGACACCTGGGACTTCGCGTCCGGGCGCAGCCACGGCAGCTTGCCGTTGCGGTAGACCTCGGCCTGGCGGCGCGTCAGCCGGTGGGCGAGCTGGATGGGCATGGGCATCAGCTCGTCCGTCTCGCGGCAGGCGTAGCCGAACATCAGGCCCTGATCGCCCGCGCCCTGGTCGAGGTCGAGCCCGGCGCCCTCGTCGACGCCCTGCGCGATGTCGGGGGACTGGCGGTCGAGCGCAAGCAACACGGCGGCGCTGTTGCCGTCGAAGCCGAGCGCGCTGTCGTCGTAGCCGATGTCCGTCACCACGTCGCGCGCGAGCTGGGTGTAGTCGACGTTGGCCGTGGTGGTGATCTCGCCGGCCAGCATGATCAGGCCCGTGTTCACCAGCGTCTCGCACGCCACGCGCCCGCCGGGATCCTGGCTCAGGACGGTGTCCAGAACCGCGTCGGAGATCTGGTCCGCGATCTTGTCCGGGTGGCCGGGCCCCACGGACTCCGAGGTCAGGATGTAGCTGTCGGCCATGACGGCAAGCTCCCGTGCGATCTTCCGGTGACGGCGGGCTGGCCAGCGAATGCAGGCATGCGTCGCTCGCGCGCCATCCCCGCGGACGGCCGCGACTGGCGCCGATAGGTGGACTCAACACGGGATCGGGTCAAGGCCTTCACCCGGACAAGCATTTGTGGAAAACCCGGCCCATCTTTCAGGCGATGCGTCGGCCCACAAGGCGGATGACGCCCACAGACACACCGAATCTCACTCAAATGCAGCCATAAGGTTGTTCATATTTCCGCATACGCGTCATGCACGCAATGGGGAAGGCGTGGGCCGCGCGCAATGGTATGAAGCCCTATCCGGCGTGGGAAATCCGCACGCCATCTGGACCGCGGAACGGGACCGGCCGACCACAATGCAACAACAGCCTTCCCCCACCCCGGCCGCGACGGCCGCGGCCGAGTTGGACGACGACCGGCTCGAACGCGCCGTCGGGCGGCAGGTCCGCCTTTACCGCACCCAGCTCAACCGCACCGTTAGCGACGTGGCGCGGGCCGCCGGGTTGTCGCCCGGCATGCTGTCGAAGATCGAGAACGGCGCGACCTCGCCCTCGCTGACCACGGTGGGGGCGCTCGCCCGGGCCCTGAACCTCTCGGTGAGCGCCCTCTTCGCCGGCATCGACGACCGCTGCACGGCCGTGCACATCCCCGCCGAGCGGGTTCTGACCGACGGGCGTCACGGCGCCGACACGCGGCTGCTGGCCCATGTCGCGGGGCGCGGCGTGGCGATGGAGCCTGTGGTCGTCACCATCCCGAACCACGGCGCGGCCGCCGACATCCCGGCCGACACCGGCACGGCCTTTGTGCAAGTGCTCGCCGGCGAGTTGGTCTACCGCCACGGCGAGCAATCCTTCCGACTCCGGGAAACGGACTGCCTGGCGTTGGACGCCGAGGTGGACCACGCGCCGGAAGCGGTCGTGCGCGCGCCCGTGCGCCTGCTGCTGGTGCAGGCGAAGGCGCGCACCTGACAACCGCCCTACCGGGCGCCGGAAACGACGAAGCCGCCCGTGTTGGCCTTCAGGGTTTCCGCCAGCTGCGCGCCTGCGTCGTCCATCAGCTTGGTGACGAGGCCGTGCAGGGCGCTATCGCGCTCGTGCGGCGAGGCGCCTTCCTGCGTGGCCGTCGAGCGCGACGCCGTGATGCGCACCGAGCCGTCGCGGTTCGGCCGGCGCATCTTCACCGCGATCTCCAGGTCACCCGTGTAGCGCACCGCCGGTTCGCTGGTGAAGAAGCCGGAGATGCCCTCCTTCGTTTCCAGCTTCTCGCGCACGATCGCGGCCTGCGAGATGACGACCGTGGCCGAGCCCTGCGTCCCGGCCGCGCGCAGGCGGTCCTGGACCCACTGCTTGGCCGCATCGGCCGGGCTGACGGGTGCCTCGTGCTCGACGTTGGGCGCTTCCATGGGCGGCTGGTAGCGCTGCTCCACGCGGATGTCCGCAACGTCCAGCCGCACCGGCGGCTCGTCCGTGTAGCGCGGCACGGGGAAGTCCCCGGACGGCGGGTTCATCGTGCAGGCGGCCAGCGCCAGCACCATAAGGCTGGCGAGCGCGGCGCGGATCGCGGTCATCGCGGTGGTACTCCGGCTGGATCAGGGCGCGCGCCCGCAGGATGGGCCGCGCGCCGCGCCGCATCAAGCGGGCGGCTCGTCCGCCTCACCCCGCATTCGCGGCCAGCTCGCCGACCTGCGCGTCGGTGAAGTGGTACATGCGGTTGCAGAACTGGCAGGTGACCTCGATGGAGCCGTCCGAGAGCTTCATGGACTCGACTTCCCCGGGGTCCATCTTGGTGAGCACGTTGGCGACCTTCTCGCGCGAGCAGCGGCAAGAGTCCGCCAGCGTGTGCTGCTGGTAGACGCGCACGCCCTCCTCGTGGAACAGGCGGTAGAGCAGCTGGTTGGCGCTCAGGTCCGGATCGCACAGCTCCTCGCGCGTGGCGCTGGCCATCAGCACGACCGCGCGCCGCCAGTCGTCCTCGGCGTCCACGCCGGCGAGGTCGCGCGCGCCCGCCTCCTCGGGCAGGCGCTGCATCATCAGCCCCCCGGCGCGCCAGCCGGTCGTGCCGTCGTTCGCCCGCACGCGCGCCGCGCCCAGGCGCAGGCTGGAGGCCACCTGTTCCGACTGCTGGAAGTAGTGCTGCAGGCAGCCCGCGAGCGTGCGCCCGTTCAGCTCGACGATGCCCTGCTGGCGCTCGGCCGTGCCCTCCTGGTCGAGGGTGAACGCCAGATGCCCCTGGCCCATCAACTTCAGGACGTCGGCGTTCTCCTCCACCATCGCGGCGTCGTCGGCCGGCAGGCGGTCCTCGTCGACGCTGGCGTAGCCGCGCACCGCGCCGTCGGACATGTAGTCGACCACGACCATCGACACCGGGCCGTCGCCCGAGGCCTGGAGCGTGAAGATGCCGTCGTACTTCAGCATCGACGCCATCAGCCCCGCCAGCGCCAGCATCTCGCCCAGCAGGCGCGCCACGGGGGCGGGATAGGCGTGGCGGGTGAGGATGGCGTCCACCACCGGACCCGTCCGCACCAGCCGGCCGCGCACGCCGGAGCTTTCCAGGGTGAACGGCAGGGCGAGATCGTCGCCCGCGGGCGCCGCGCCGCCGGCCGCGCTTACGTCAGACACCAAAGCAGAATCCCTTTCTGGGCGTGCAAGCGGTTCTCCGCCTCGTCCCAGACCACGGAGCGCTCGCCGTCGATCACTTCTGCCGTCACCTCGTCGCCGCGGTGGGCGGGCAGGCAGTGCATGAAGATGGCGTGGTCCGCGGCCCGGGCCATGACCGACGCGTCCACCTGGTACTGGCGCAGCGCGTTGTGCCGGCGCTCGCTCTCGCCGGGATCGGCGCCCATGGACACCCAGACGTCCGTGACCACGGCGTCGGCGCCGGTGACGGCCTCGTTCACGTCGTGGGTGACGACGACGCCGGCGCCTTCCTGGCGCGCCCAGGCCACCACGTCCGCGGGCGGTTCCAGGCCCTCGGGACAGGCCAGGCGCAGCTCAAAGCCGAAGCGCGCCGCCGCGTGCAGCCAGCTGGTCGCCATGTTGTTGCCGTCGCCGCACCAGGCAACCGTCTTGCCCGCGATCGGGCCCACGTGCTCCTCCACCGTCAGCACGTCCGCCATGAGCTGGCACGGGTGCGTGCGGTCGGTGAGGCCGTTGATGACCGGGATGCCGGCGTGCTCGGCCAACTCCAGCAGATTGGCCTCGCTGGTGGTGCGCAGCATGACCGCGTCGACGTAGCGCGAGAGCACACGCGCGGTGTCGGCGATGGTCTCGCCGCGGCCGAGCTGCATCGAGCCGGGCTCCAGCACCGAGGCGGCGCCGCCGAGCTGGCGCACGCCCACCTCGAAGGATAGGCGCGTGCGCGTCGACGGCTTCTCGAACAGCATCGCCAGCGTGCGCCCCGCCAGCGGCGCCGGGCCGCCCGGCGGGGTGGCGCCGTTCTTGATGGCGCGGGCGGTGTCCAGCATCCAGCGCAGCGTGGCGCTGTCGAAGCGGTCCAGGTCGAGGAAGTGCTTGGGCCGGGTCATCTCGGCTCCGTTGCGGCGAGGCGCTGGCACGCGCGGTCCATGCGTGCCAGGCCGTCGTCGATGTGGTGGTCGGTGATGATGAGCGGCGGCAGCACGCGCACGACGTTGTCGCCGCCCGGCACCGTCAGCAGCCCCTCAGCCCGGAAGGCGTTGACGAGGTCGAGGTTGCTGCCCTGCGCCTGCAGGCCGAGCATGAGGCCGCTGCCGCGCACCTGCCGGATCAGCTCGGGATGGCGCCGCGCCAGCGCGTCCAGCTCCTCACGCAGGCGTGCGCCCGTGGTGCGGACGTTCGCCAGGAAGCCGTCCTCCAGCATGACGTCGAGCACGGCGTTGCCCACGGCCATGGCGAGCGGGTTGCCGCCGAAGGTGCTGCCGTGCGTGCCCGGCGTCATGCCCTGCGCCGCTTCCAGCGTGGCGACGACCGCGCCCACGGGGAAGCCGCTGCCCATGCCCTTGGCGAGCGCCATGACGTCGGGGCGGATACCGGCCCACTGGTGCGCGAAGAGCGCGCCCGTGCGCCCCATGCCGCACTGGATCTCGTCGGCGATCAGCAGCAGGCCGTGCTCGTCGCAGATGCGCCGCACCTCGCGCAGGAACTGTGGATCGGCGGGGCGGATGCCGCCGTCGCCCTGCACCGGCTCCAGCATGACCGCGGCGGTTTCCCCGGTGACGGCCGCGCGCGCCGCCTCGGCGTCGTTGAAGGGCACTTGGTCGAAGCCGGGCGTCAGCGGCTCGAAGCCGGCGCGCAGCTTGGCGCCGCTGCTGGCGGAGATGCCGGCGAGCGAGCGCCCGTGGAAGCCCTGCTCGAAGGTGATGACGCGGTAGCGCTCGCTGTTGCCCACGCTGTGGTGGTAGCGGCGGGCGATCTTGACCGCGCCCTCGAACGCCTCGACACCCGAGTTGCAGAAGAAAACCCGCTCGCCGAAACTGTTCGCCGTCAGCCGCTCCGCCAGGCGCTCGCTGGCGGGAATGCGGTAGAGGTTGGAGACGTGCCACAGCTTCTCCGCCTGGGTGGTCAGCGCTTCCACCAGGTGCGGATGCGCGTGGCCCAGGGCGGTGACGGCGATGCCGGTGCCGAAGTCCAGGTACCAGGACCCGTCCTCGGCCTGGAGGTAGGCGCCCTCGCCGCGCTCGAAGGCGACGTCGGCACGGGCATAGGTGGGCATGAGCGCGTCGGTCACGTCGCGGCGTCCCCTATCCACGGGTGGTGGCCCGGATGCATCGACCGGGCATGAAAGGGGGAAACAAAGCGTTCGCACGTGGGCCTGTCAATTCGCGGTTTCGCAGCGACAATGCGTCGCGCGACCGTGCCCGCGAACAGGACGGATGGTGGCACCACATGCGCGTTACCGGGACCGGTTCGCCCCGCACCGCCGGCCCCGAACGAACCAAGACGGCGACAGGAGAGGAACCATGCGGCTCAAACACACCATCGCATCCGCCGCGGCGCTCGCCCTGATGGCGAGCCCGGCCGCGGCCGCGGAGACCCCGATCACGGTCCACGTCATCAGCCAGGGCGCCAAGTTCATCGGCTCCAGCATGGGCGGCGTGCAGATCACCCTGGAGAACGCCCGGACGGGCGAGGTGCTCGACACCGGCGTCACCAGCGGCGGGACGGGCGACACCGACCGCATCATGCGCACGGCCCACAAGCGTGGCGCGCAGTTGTCGACGGAAGGCGCGGCGCAGTACAGCACCACCCTGGACCTGCAGGACCCCACGAAGATCCGCGTGACGGCGCACGGCCCGCTCGCCCAGGAGCAGTCGGCCAACACCGTCTCGGCGACGCAGTGGGTCGTGCCGGGCAAGGGTATCACGGCCGGCGACGCCTGGCGCTTGACCATGCCGGGCTTCGTCGTGGACGTGCTGGAGCCGGGCGCCCACGCCGAGATGAAGGGCACCCCCGCCACGGTCACGCTCCACGCCAACGTGCGCATGATGTGCGGCTGCCCGATCACACCCGGCGGCACCTGGGACGCCGAGCGCTACGAGGTCGCGGCCATTCTCAAGCGCGGCGGCGAAAAGCTGCGCGAGGTGCCCCTGAAATACGACGGCTCGGCCAGCCAGTTCGCCGCCGACGTGAAGCTGGAAACCCCCGGCGGCTATTCGGCCACCGTCTACGCCTACGATCCCAAGTCCGGCATGACCGGCCTGGACCGCACCACCTTCGCCATCGAGCCGTAACCACGCCCGCCGGCGTCCCGGAAGGAAGCGGCGCGGCCGTACGGCACGCGCCGCTTTTCCGCCGGACCCCCACACGGCCGAATCATACCCCGACTGTTCACACTACCATCGCGCGTATAAGCCGGGATCTAATTTCTATCGTTCGACGCAATCCACACCGGGTGCGTGCCTGAATTCACCGTGTGTTATGCCGGTGGATGCGGTGTCGACGCCAAATCGGCGGCAGTGATGGTGCGAGAAGCAGCGATCACGAAGCCGTGGTCGCGATCGCGCTTGACCTCGCGGACTCGCCGTTCATCTTGCCATGGGTGGGCAATGTGGGGGGTCACGATGAACATGCCCCGGTGATGATGGACGAGCGCACACGCGAGATCATGCGGTCCATCGGCGAGCGCATTCGCGCCCGCCGGTTCGATCGCGGCTTGTCACAGACCCAATTGGCGCGCCACGTGGGCGTGACGCTGCAGCAGATCCAGAAATACGAGACGGCCAAGAACCGCCTGCCGGTGGACCGCCTGGTCCGCATCGCGGAGGTCTTGGACACCCCGGTCAGCCACTTCACCGACGCCGCGACCCAGCACAAAGGCCCGGATACGCGCGCGGCCGTCAACCGCCAGAGCATGGAACTGGTGCGCCACTTCCAGCACATCCCCAGCCCGCGAGTGCGCAGTGCCGTGATCGGGCTCCTGCGCGGCCTGGACGCGGAAGCGGCGCGGCACGCCAAGACCGATCCCTCGGCGCCGGAGGACGGCGACGGCGACCATTCCGGCCAGAATGCCGGGGCGCGCCCATCCGAGCGGCAGCGCAACGCCAGTTGATCGCCGCACGCAAAGGACCGCGGCGTCGGGTCAACGCCGCGGCCCAGAAGCCGGACAAAAGGGGACGTGATGGAGGTCGTATGGCGCGCTTCGGCACCTCCACGGGCCATGTGGTCCGCATCTCATTCTTTCGCACACCGACCGCGACCGCCCCGCAAACCATGACGCGTCCGAGCGCCACGCCGTTGCACTCAACGCGCGTCCAGCCCCATCGAAATACTTGTTATACGGTAACACAGCATCGCAGACGAGCTGCTCCGACGCAGCACGCCCGGCCGGCGGTGGTTTTCAAACGTTGATGTCGTTCGAGGATCACAGCGCATGCGGCCTCGACCCCTTACCTCCGCCCAAAACACAAAAAATGCAGCACAAAATTTTTATAACATTCCAGCCACACTTCAACTTGAGGTTGATCATTAAGACACTGAATAACGAACTCCATTTGATCGAATTAATCAAAATCAATTTGATATATTCATTGTCGTACATATACTGGGTATTGTTCTTAAGGTAAAGAGGTGGTGCCATGAACGAATCCGATAACGCCAATGGGGACAATCCGCCGCCAACCCCGACCGACGCACCGAACGTCGTTGCGCTGAGCGGTCAAAGCCAGACTGTCCCGATCGGTTTTAACGCCGATGTACGCGGGACGGCCGCAGCAGAAACCCTCCAGGTACTAAGCAAAACCAATGTAACCTTTGGCGGCAACGACGGCGACGAAATCGAATTCGAGCAACCGATCAGCGCCTATACAATCAGCGCATCCGGCAACGGTATCAGCGTGAGCAACGGAGAGACGAAGGCTTCGCTCTCCCTTAATGGCGCTGTTGACCTCGCCTTTGCCGACGGTTCCGCAACCGCGCAAATTCGGCCGACGGACGCCGGTTTTGGCGTTTTCCTGGGCGAGCAACGCGTTGGTGACACGTTTGACCCAGGCGCTGTTACGCTAGACACGTCGGACGTCTCTGCAATCGCGGACGAGGAAGGGAGCGACAGCGGGGGCACCTTCCCGGATCTTCCGAGTGAAGGCGGCCCACAGCCCGTGAGCGCCGGGACGGGCGCCAGCGAGAACATCAACGGAAACCAAAACGCCACGATTTCCGGCAACGGCGGCGATGACCGCTATATCTTGCAGACAGATAGCAATGCCGAGCTGACCATCGACGACTTCGAGAACGGCGATCAGCTCTTCTTCACCGTCGATCAACTCAACGACATCAACGTCAACAACGATGTGTTCGGCGACGGACGCGTCACGCTCAGCGCCGGTCAGGCAGCCGTTACACTCACCAACCTTACGGAAAGCGCCGACCAACAGATCTTCGATAACGCGAGCTTCGAAGAGCAGTTCGGGGACCGCGGCATCGGGATCAGTGGTGATGGCGGCGAAGATACCGGTTTCCCCGCCCTGCCGAGCGAAGGTGGCCCACAGCCCGTGAGCGCCGGGACGGGCGCCAGCGAGAACCTCGACGGGAACCAAGACACCACGATTTCGGGCAATGGTGGCAAGACCGCTTCATCGTTGATCCCGAGGAGGACACCTCACTGACGGTCGATGACTTCGCGAGCGGCGATCAGATCTTCTTCAACGTCGATCAACTCCGCGACGTCTCAATCACCAACGGTGGATTCGGTGACGGACGCATCACGCTCGGCGTCGGGGAGGCGGCGGTTACGCTGACCAACCTTGCCGAAAGTGTCGACCAGCAGATCTTCAATGCCGCGAGCTTCGAAGAGCAGTTCGGAACCCGCGGCATTGGAATCATCGGCGATGCGGGTGGCGATCCAGCCTCCGGCGACGACAACGATACTGGAACGGCGGGCGACAAACTCCCGGTTCTGCCCAGCGAAGGCGGCCCGCAGCCGGTCGATGCCGGAACCAATGACGACGACAACATCGACGGCAACCAAAACGCCACAATTTCCGGCAATGGCGGACTCGACCGCTTCATCATCGACCCTGAGGATAGTGCCTCGGTGACGATCGACGATTTCGACACCGGCGACCAGCTGTTTTTCCAGGGCGGTCTCACCGACGGCGATGTGGGCGTGACGAACCCGTCCTTTACGGACGGTGTGGTCCAGTTGAGTGGCGGTGAAACCGAAGTTACGCTCACGAGCATTGGCAGTGCCGATCAGCAGATTTTCAACGCAAGCCAGTTCGTCGAAACATTCGGCCAAGACGCACTCGGTTTCGCGTAGAGCTCCCCTTGGCTGACAGGCCGCGGCTGGAAAGCCGCGGCCTGTTCGCGACCCTCAAGTAACTCCCGAGCTTTTTGTGCCGACGACGCCGGCATGCCTCTCCCGGGTCTTGGACGGCATCAGCAAGCCATATAATGAGACTGCGGTCGAACTCGGCACAGCCCCACGCAAAGGACCGCGGCGTCGGGTCAACGCCGCGGCCCAGAAGCCGGACAAAAGGGGACGTGATGGAGATCGTCTGGTCCGCGTGGGCGCCTGTCCGTCGCGAACCACGGGTTCGAGTCTGACCCGCTCCGGTTTAACAAAACGTCAACATGGGCGGCCGACTACATCCCCGGTCAGGCCGCCGTCCCACCAACCGTGATGGAATCCACCTTCAGCGTGGGCTGGCCGACGCCGACGGGAACGCCCTGGCCTTCCTTGCCGCAGGTGCCGATGCCGCTGTCCAGCTTCATGTCGTTGCCGACCATGGAGACGCGGGTGAGCACGTCGGGGCCGTTGCCGATCAGCGTGGCGCCCTTCACCGGCGCGCCGATGCGCCCGTTCTCGATCTTGTAGGCCTCGGTGCAGGAGAAGACGAACTTGCCCGAGGTGATGTCCACCTGCCCGCCGCCGAAGCTGACGGCGTAGAGGCCGTTGTCCACGGACCCGATGATCTCTTCGGGCTCGCGCTCGCCGTTGAGCATGACGGTGTTGGTCATGCGCGGCATGGGCGCGTGGGCGTGGCTCTCGCGCCGGCCGTTGCCCGTGGGCTGCATGCCCATGAGGCGCGCGTTCTGGCGGTCCTGCATGTAGCCGACGAGTCGCCCGTCCTCGATCAGCGTGGTGCGCTGGCTGGGCGTGCCCTCGTCGTCGATCGTCAGCGAGCCGCGCCGGTCGGCCAGCGTGCCGTCGTCCACGATGGTCACCTCCGGCGCGGCGATGCGCTCGCCCATCAGCCCGGCGAAGGCCGAGGTGCCCTTGCGGTTGAAGTCTCCCTCCAGCCCGTGGCCGATGGCCTCGTGCAGCAGGATCCCGGGCCAGCCGTTGCCCAGCACGACCGGCATCGCCCCCGCCGGCGCGTCCTCGGATTCCAGGTTCACCAGCGCCTGGCGCAGCGCCTCGTCCACCGCGCCCTGCCAAGTGTCGGGGTCGAGATAGCCGTCGTAGCCGACGCGCCCGCCGCAGCCGTAGAAGCCGCTTTCCATGCGGTCGCCGCTTGCGCACACGATCTGCACGTTCAGGCGCACCAGCGGGCGGATGTCGGCGACGTGGCGCCCCTCGGCACGGACGATGTGCACCGCCTGCCACTTGCCCGTCAGCCCGGCCGAGACCTGCTTCACGCGCGGATCGCGGGCGCGGGCGTAGGCGTCGATCTCCTCCAGCAGCGCCACCTTGCGGGCGAAGGGGATGGCGCTGAGCGGGTTGTCGTCGGCGTAGAGGTGGCGGTTGGTGCCGATGGGGTGCTCGGCCATGTGGCCGGAATAGCCCTGGTGCACGGCGCGCACGGTGTCCCCGGCGCGCTTGATGGCGGCTTCCGACAGCTCGTTGGCGTGGGCGTAGCCGGCGGCGTCGTCCGCCACGGCGCGCAGGCCGAAACCCTGCGAGGTGTCGTAGCTGGCGCTCTTCAGGCGCCCGTCGTCCCAGGACAGGGCCTCGCTCTGGGCGTACTCCATGTAGAGTTCGCCGTCGTCGGCGCCGGTGAGCGTGTCGTCGACCAGGCGCTCGACGCGCTCGCGGTCCAGGCCCGTGCGGTCGAAGAAGAGCTTTTCGGTCTCGGCGGTCTGCGACATGACGCGCCTCTCGCGGTTCGGGGGGAAGCATCCCCGCTGATATGGGCTTCACGCAGTCTAGGGGCCAGCACGCGCGAACAAAACGCGCGCCCAGCCATGAGCCTCAACTTCCGGCCAGGGTCATCCCGTCAACGCGGACCGTCGGGGCGTCCACGCCGAAGCGGAATTCCAGGTCGTTCGCCGGTGTGAGCTGCTGGAACATCGACAGCAGGTTGCCGGCCAGCGTCAGCTCGCTCACCGGATGCGTGATCTTGCCGTTCTCGATCCAGAAACCGGCGGCGCCGCGCGAATAGTCGCCCGTGACGGCGTTGACGCCCTGCCCCATCAGCTCGGTGACGTAGAAGCCCTCGCCGATGTCCGCCATCAGCTCCTCGGGCGAGCGCGTGCCCGGCTCCAGGTAGAGGTTGGTCGGCGAGGGGGACGGCGGCGAGGCCGTGCCGCGCGAGGCGTGGCCGGTGGAGTCCAGCCCGAGCTGGCGCGCGGAGCTGAGCGAGAGCAGCCAGCTCGCCAGCCTGCCGTCGTCGACCAGCGCGCGGCGCGTGGTGGGCAGGCCCTCGGCGTCGAAGGGCTTGGACTTGAGCCCGCGCGGGCGGTGCGGGTCGTCGATGACGTGGGTGCCGGCGGGCAGGATCCGCTCGCCCATGGACTCGCACAGGAAGGAGGTGCCGCGCGCCACCGCCGGGCCGCTGATCGCGCCCACCAGATGGCGGAGCAGGCTGTTCGCCACGCGCGGATGATAAACGACCGGATAGCCGCCCGTTCGCGGCTGGCGCGGGTTGAGGCGGCGCACTGTGCGCTCGCCCGCGCGCCGGCCGACGGCGGCGGGGTCTTCCAGATCCTCGCCGTAGACGGCGGAATGGACAGCGTAGTCGCGCTCCATCGCCGTGCCCTCGCCCGCGAGCACGGCGCAGCCGACGGTGTGCTTGGACACGGTGTAGCCGCCGCGGAAGCCGTTGGTGGCGGCGAGCGCCATGCGCGCCCGGCTCCACGCGGCGTCCGCGCCCTCGCTGTTGGTCACGCCCTCGACCGCGCGGGCGGCGTCCTCGCACGCCCGGGCGCGCTCGACGAGGGTTTCGGTGGCGGGCTCCGCCGGGTCGTCGCTGTCCAGCGCCGGCCACTCGCGCGCCAGGGCGTCGGGGTCGGCAAGACCGCAATACGGGTCCTCCGGCACGCTGCGCGCCATGGCGACCGCGCGTTCGACCAGGTCGTCCAGCGCCTCGCGGCTGGTGTCGGCGGTGGCGACGCAGGCCTGGCGCCGGCCGACGAGGACGCGCAGGCCGAGGTCGATGTCCTCGCTGCGCTCCAGGCGCTCGATGCGGCCCATGCGGCGGCCGTGGGCGATGGCCGTGGCCTCCGCCATGACGGCGTCGGCCGCGTCGGCGCCCGCGCGCCGGGCCCGCGCGAGCAGGTCGTCGAGGGTGGTGAGATTGCGCTCGATGGCGCTGTCGCCGGAGCTCATGGCGCGCCTCGCGGATGGGTGGCGGAGGAAGCGCGATGAGACGACGCGGCATCACCGACGCGCCTCATCGCGCTCTCTGTCATGCGTGTGCGGGCATGATCGCGCGTCCGGATCGCTTGCACGCCGTGCGCGCCGCAGGCGCGGACCGCGCTGGCCGTTCGGCCCGAACGATCCGACCGCATCATGCCCTGGCGGCTGCCGGGAGATATAGCCGTCTGCCGGCGCCAACCCAACAGCGCGACACGGCTTGCGTGTGCGATGCACGCCGAAAAAACGCGATGCTGTGCAAAGCGCCGGCGCATTTTCGTGCGCCGAAGTCGCGTCAAATGCCGGCGGCTGAATCGAGCCGCGGACACAGGCGCGTGAGATTTTTGGAGTCTGGACTCAGCCCTTCCAGCGATGCATGAGGACGGCGCAAAACAAGTGGACGCAAACACTGGGCCGGAGTTTGGGGCATGAGCGGAGCGCTTGCCGGGAGCTTGGCACTGGTCACGGGGGCATCGCGCGGGATCGGGCGCGCGGTGGCGCGGCGGTTCGCCGCCGAGGGGGCCACCGTGATCGCGGTCGCGCGCCACGGCGCGGCGCTGGATTCGCTGATCGACGAGATCGCCGCCGACGGCAGTCCGCCGGGCGTGATCGCCGACATCGACCTGACCGACGCCATCAGCATCGACGCCCTGGCGGAGTGGGTGCGCGAGCACTACGGGCGCCTCGACGTCCTCGTGGGCAACGCGGCCACCGCCGGCGAAGCGGTGGAAGCGCGCGAACAGGACCCCTCCGACTTCGACACCGTGCTGCGCGTCAACGTCACGGCGAACCAGGCGCTGATCCGCGCCTTCGATCCGCTGCTGCGGGCATCCGACGCCGGGCGGGCCATCTTCGTCACCAGCGGCCTGGCCCGCCGCCCCAAGAGCCACATGGCCGCCTACTGCGCCAGCAAGGCGGCGCTGGAGGTGCTGGTGCGCGCCTACGCCGACGATGTGGCGGACAGCGGCGTGCGTGCGAACCTGCTGGACCCGGGTGTGGTCAACACCGTGCTTTTTCGCTCTGCCATGCCCGAGAGCGACACCAGCGGCATGAAGGGCCCCGACGCCGTGGCCGATGCGTTCGTGGCGCTGGCCCGCCCGGCCGAAACGCGCACCGGCCAGACGCTGTCGTGGAAGGACGTGGTCGACGGGTGAGCGCCGTGACGCCACCGTGACGAATTTGATTCGAAAATACGGCGTCGCGACCGGCCATACCACGGAATTTTTGTGCACCGCAACTTGGTGCGCGGGTGGCGATGCTTGGCGGGATTTTTTGGCGTACCCCTGCTTTCTTATTGCGACTTTTTATTTGCAGGTCGATGCTCTGCTTGTCATGCCGGAGAAGGTCATCGGCCTACGACGGATGAAGGTTCAATAAGACCGCTTTCAGGGGAGCACTCATGCAACGGTTCTGGGTTGTCGGCGGCGCTGCGGAAGGAGCCCGGTTCCGCAACGTCCCCCGCAACGACGAGGAGTGGTTCGGCCCGTTCGAGAGCTACCAGGAAGCCGAACGCGTATGGTCCCGGCACGCCCGGCGCCTGGTGGACGACACGGACTCCGCCTACCGCATCGAGCGCTTCGATCCCGACGAGGCGCCGCGCTGCAGCGATTGACGCCTGCCCCACGGTCCCGGCCGCCCGCGCCGGGACCGCGCTTTTTTCGCCACCGACGATGGCGGGTGGCCGACGGCCGCGACAACCGATATGCCTCGCGGCATGGCTGCCGCATCCCCCTGGCCGCTTCCCGCCGACACCGACGCCCGCCTGCGGCTGGCGAAGGGCTATCCCTTTCCCGCACCTGCGGACGCCTTCCTGTTCCGCGCGGGCACGCACGCACCGCTCGGCGACACGCCGCTGACGGGACGCACCCCCGTGCTGGCGCACGGCTCCAACCGCTCGCCGGAGCAGCTCGCGCGCAAGTTCGCGGCGTTCGACGGCGCGGCGAGCGAGATCCCCGTCACCTACGTCTGGCTGCACGACCACGACGTCGTCTACGCGGCCCACTTCGCGCACTACGCCTCGGTGACCTCGGCACTGCACCACGTGCCGGGCTGCCGGGTGCTGGTGGCGCTGACGTGGCTCACCCCAGAGCAACTCGCGCGCATGCACGAAACCGAGGGCGCGTACAGCTTCCGCCGCCTGGACGGCGTGCGCGCGGATGCGGGGTCCGGTCCCTTGCCGGCGGAGACGGTCATCCACCTTTACCACCACGACCACGGGCTGCTGGCACTGGACGGCGCGCCCGTCGGTCTGGCCGCGGTGCCGGCGGTGAACCGGCCGCACGCAACGCTGGACCAGGAAGCCGCGCAAGCCCTCGCCCGCGACCGCGTGGCGCCGGAGCGTGAGCTGGACGCCTTCATCCTGGAAAATCAGGCGGACCCGGCGCTGCGCCGCGAGCGCGAGGCGGTGCTGCGGAAAACCGCGTTGCCCGCCGAGGTGTCCGACGCCCGCCCGGCGCACTGAAACACACGCCGGGCCGGCGACGGATCGCGATCAGAAGCGCGAGGCCGTGAGCTCGACATCGGCCCGGCGCCAGGCGTGGTCGAAGCTCAGCCGCACCGCGTCGGCCTCACCGATACGGTCCTGGTCAGCGAGGCTCAGCGCGAGCCCCTTGAGCGCCCAGCCGTTGCCGGGATGATCGGCCAGCGCCTCACGGTAGACGGTCTCGGCCGCCTTTGCGTCGCCGGCATCGAGAAGGAGCGCGCCGAGGAAGTCGCGGGCGGGAAGGGGCCACGGCTCCGGTTCGCTGTAGGCCAGCCCGTCCTCCAGGCCGACGGCCGTGCGCAAGCGATCCCCAGCGGCCATCGTCCGCCCCTCGGCGGCCAGGATCTCGCCGGCCAACAGGTTCCCGGCGATGCCGAGCAGGCGCTGCTGGCTGTGGCCGAAGAAGTGGTAGGTGGCCTCGGGATCGGTGGCCGCCCGCGTCGCCTCGACATGGTCGAGCGCGTCGCGCGCCCCCGCCGTGTCGCCCGTGCGGAGCTGCGCCAGCCCGCGCGCGAAGCGCCACATCGCGGCCTGGAAGGGTTCGGCCGGCGCCTCGGTCATGGCCAGCAGCGCGTCCCACTGGCCGAAGCGCACCAACATCAGGGCTTCCTGGTGGACGTCTTCCGGGCGCTCCACGGCCAGATCGCGCGCGGCGGCGATGGCAACCTCCCGCTGCCCGTCCAGCCACGCGCCGAACATCAACATCATGGTGTTGTGGTCGGGATAGATGGCGACGCCCTTGCCCTGCGCCGTGGCGCGGTCGACGGCGCGGGCGGCCTGGTTGGCCGTCACGGTGTCGCCGTAGCGGCCGACGTGGACGTAGATGTGCGAGGGCATGTGCTGGATGTGGCTGATCCCGGGGATGCCGGCCGCCAGGCGGTCGGCGCAGGCTTGCGCGTCCTTCGGCCGCGCCGCCTCGACGGCGTGGATGTAGAGGTGGCAGGCGCCAGGGTGGTCGAGGTTGCCTTCGAGCACGCGTTCGAGCGTCTTCGTGGCGGCGACGGTATCGGCGTAGGGCTTCCCGTCGTCGCGGTAGAGCTTCCAGGGCCGCAGCATCATGCGGCTTTCGGCGTAGAGGGTCTGGACCTCGCTATTGTCCGGGTGCTTCTCGGCGGCGGCCTGCATGGCCTCGGCGTAGGCGCGCGCACCGGCGGCGTGGCCGGGATTGTCGTCGTCGCGGTAGCGCAGCCGCATGGCGGCGATCAGGTCGCGTTCCCAGGCGGCGGCGCCGGAGGCCAGCGTGTGCGCGCGCTCGGCCGCCGCGCGGGCGTCGGCTTCGTCGCCCACCCCGGCGGGGTTGTTCTGGTAGGGGCCGGTGACCCAGGCCTCGCCCCAGGCGCACATCGCACAGGTGGGATCGTGCCTTTGAGCTTCCTTGAAGGCGGCGATGGCGTCGGCGCGGGCGAAGCCGTAGGCGAGGCGGAGGCCGCGGTCGAAGGCGGCCTGGGCGGGCTTGGAGGTGGTGGTGACGGCGCGGCTGTGGGTGCCGAGATCCAGCTTTGCCGGTCCGGCGTTGGCGTTTGCGGCGGTGGCGGCAAAGGCGCCGACGAGCGCCCCGGCGACGAGCCAGGCTCCGCTTCGGGTAACCTTGCGCATGGGATGTCCTCGCGCAGAAAGGCGGTGAGCCGATCGCGCGCGAGGCACCTGAAACCGTGGCCCTACAACACCCGGGCCGCCGGGGCATCGCCGCTCGGCCTTCGGTATGTTGGCGATGCGGCAGCCGCTACAAGACGCAGCACCCCGCAATCGCCGCGGATCGAAGGGAGGGGTGCCCGCGTTTCACACCCGATCGTGAGGGGCGCATTCATCGCGACACAGCGCCAGTATCGAACGACGAACGCTTCCAAAGACCATCTTTGGTCGTGAGTGACCCGTTCGCGTCGACATTACGCCGGTGTCGAGTGACAGACGTTTCCAAAGATCATCTTTGGTCGTGAGTGACCCGT